>JAWCKY010000048.1:0-3873 GCA_038851365.1 Hadarchaeales archaeon (SeqCode) | reverse complement strand
CTGAATCAACTCAGCTTCCTCGGCCATGTTCCCTCGACCTCCTTTCCCTCCACCGCTCGTAGGTGAAAGCGATTGGTACAGAGCTGGTGGCGGCCGCCTTTCCCTCTAAGGGCTTGAGATAAATTCCCTCGCTGAGGGGATCCAGCTCCAGCGTCGCGAGCCCCTGTGAGATCATAAACGCAACGTAGTAGGCCCTTTCGACCGACTTCTCGTAGGTATCCTGCACGATGAAATCCCAGTAATCCACCTTCCCCGACCTCGCCTTCTCCTTGAGCCTCTGGTAGAGCTCCTCGATCCTCCCCTGCAGCTCGGCCGTCGAAACGAACTTAAACCTCAGCAACTCCGAGAACGACACCGCTCCGACGGGCGTCTCGGAGACCTCCTCCATTCGCATTCGCTCCCGAAGCGGCGGCAAGGTGTTCCAGTAGTCTATGGCCTCCTGAAGCCTTTGAGGCGTGACCTGCTCGAGGGCCATTATCGGCCTCCAAGCCGCCAGCAGGCAACGCGCGAGCTCCGCCGGCTCAAGGAGCTTGAGCTTGGCCTCCACGAGCTCCGGGTCGACGTAAAGCATGGTCGCCTGACGCTTCAGCCAATCGCCCTGAAGTTTGATGACCGTCGAGAGCTCGTTGAAGGCCTCGGCATCCAAAAGCAGCTCTTCTATCGCCTTCCATTTAGGTAAGTATTTTCTCAGCACCTCAAGCTTTTTCCTGACGTCTATCTCAAAGGGATCTAGGCCCTTGAGCCTCACGCTTTGGCAAAGGCTAATTATCCTCATGAGCTCCGCCAGAGCCACCTTTCTACCCGACATCAGCTCACCACAGATACCTCGGACTTTCCTTGAACCTTCTGCACGAGTATCATGTTCGCTACCTCGCTGCTGAACACGACTTGGCTTGGGGTGATGAACACGTATTGGGCGTCGGAATCCGCGGCCGAGTCGATTATCAGCTTGGCCATCAGCTCGCGGTTGAGGGGATCCATGTGTATGTCGAACTCATCCACCGCGCGGAAGGGAGAGCGCAGGTGCTGCTGAAGCGAGAGGAGAAATGCCATCAGGGCGACGGTGCGCTCGCCGCCGCTTTGGGTGTAGGCGTCCAGCACTAGCGGCTCGCCGCCCCTGTAGCCGACGAGCAGCTCAAGTCCAGCTCCCTCGATGTCCTCCATGTTCACCAGTCTGACGGAACCGGTTGCCCCCACCCTCGCGAGGTTAGCCTGATAAAGGGGGTTCACCTCGTCGATGAGCCTCTCGAGCGTCCTCCTCCACAGCGACTTCCTGAGCTCCACGTCCTCGAGCGCCCTCCGCCTGTTCTCCGAGACCTCCTTTATCCTATCGCTCAGCTTGCTGTAGATTTCCAAGTGATGGTTGTAGACCTCCTCCGCCTCCTCCGGCACCTCAGCTAGAGTGGCGAGCTGGGCGCTGACGTACTTGAGCTCCTCTAGCACCTCGCTGGGCGTCCTCTTCGTCTCTATCCTCGCCCCCGCCCTCGCGCGTTCGGGCTCGAGCTGCCTCAGACCCTCCTCCTCTTCGGAAAGCCTCTTGTTGAGGTGGCGGATTTCCTTTTCCAACAACCCCCTCCGATATCTCGAGACCGCCTCGTCTACCTTAACGTCGACCACCTCATCGAAAAGTTTGGAGATTTCCTTCTCCGACTCGGTTATCTGCCCCTCGATTTTTGCCTTGGCCCGCTGGAGCTTCCTCATCTCTTGGCGGACTTTAGGTCCCTCGCCCTTTTCGCCCGATGCCTCCAACTGCGCCATCTGTCTCTCGATCGAGATCAGATCATAGAAGAGCCCTCGATACCTGAATCGCTCCTGCTCCAACCTTCGGGAGAGTGACTCATGGGCCAATCGCCTTTCGGATATCCTGCGCGCCAGCGACTCGAGCGTGGCCTCCATCCGTTTTATCCTTTCCTTAAGCTCCTCGATGTCCCTTTCGTGCTTTATTATCCTAGCCCAGATTTCCTCCCTCTCCAGCATGACCTTGCGGGACCTGAGCTCTCGCTTCAACTTGAGCTTCTCATATTGCTCCTTCCAGTAAGCTAGGGTTTGCTCCGCCGATTTTAGAAGGTTAGCCACCGCCTCCTCCTCGCCGACCAGCCTGTTCAACTTCTCCTGCGCTTCCAGCACCTTGCGCCTGTAATCCTGAAATCCGACCGCCTCCTCGACTAGCTGCAGCCTTTCCTCCGGCGAGATGATGCCGAATTGCTCGATCATGTTTTGGTGCATTATGACGAGCATGTTGTCGGGGTTCAAACCAATGCCTTTGAAGATGCGCTCGACCCTGCTCTTGGGCACCTGCTTGTAGTCCATCTCGTACCAATAGGTGCCATCGTCCTTTAGGTACCTAGACAGCGCGACGGAATCCGAACGGCTAAAGGGGAAGGGCCTTATCCCGTCGACGGGCGCGTTATCGAACAGTAAAGTCACCCTCGCCGCCTTCTTGCCGTGCCTTATTAAATCTCGGAGCTTCCTGGCGCGCTCGGTGTAGCTCTGCCCCATCGCGACGGATATCGCCACGAGGATCGCCGACTTCCCGGCACCGTTGGGGCCACAGATGAGGTTGAGGCCCCGCTTGAAAGGTATCCTAGCGTACTCATAGGACATGAAGTTCTCCAAGATTACCTCTTGAAGGTAGGTCTTAGGAGCACGAACAGCCATAAGCATCGCCGCCTCGGTCTCTAATTATTTTAGTCTCCCAGCCTTAAGAGATATGAGCCTAGGTGAAGAAAATGGTCACCGCCGGAAAGATATTCACGCTAAGGGAGGAGATCGGGCTTAAGGCGATAGCGGCTAAGCTCAAGGGCTACAGGGAGGAGAGGGTCCAACCCCTCGAAGGAGGAGGGGAGGTCACGCTTTTGACCGAGATCTCCAACCTGACCCTGACCGCGGATGAGCTCAAAGGCATCTTCTCCCAAGACAACGTCGTGGACATCTACCAGCGTGGGAAGTTCATCCAACAGGTGAAGACGAGGGAAACGCCCTTCGTGTTTTCGGCTTACCGCGGGCATTTGCTCCTAACCGTGCTCGAGCGGAAGTTTCAGGCGAACAACATAGCCAACCAGCTCAGCAGGGCCCTGTTCGTTACCTCCGGACAAATAGTCGAGGCCAAGATTTTGCCCGAGACGCTCAAGGCGTTTCACGAACGAAACCCCGAGGATACAAAGGTGATATTCTTCGACGAGGTCGACATGCCGAACATCAACAAGCTCTCGCTCTACGGTTCTAGCTTGATAAACACCACGCTGTACGAGGATTACTGCAGCCATGGAAAGATTTGGTACCTAGTTTTTAAGTCGAAGAAGCATGGATACATCGTGGGCGTAACGAGGAACGCGATCGTGACGATATTCAACAACGTCTCCAAGGAGGAATTCATGGATTACGTGAGGAGCGAGGTCTTTCCATTGCTATCTCTTTAGCCTTTGATACGCATATCTACTTGACATCGAGGAAGTCGAAGGTGCAGCCTAGTCCTAGGACTCGCTTAAAAAATTAAGTGGACCGGGCGGGATTCGAACCCGCGGCCTCCCGCTTTCTCGGGGCGCCATGCGAAGCGGGCGTTCATACCGCTGAACTACCGGCCCAATTAAATTTTTGGTCGACAACTTAAATTTATGCCTCCCATTTGAACAAGAGCAGCCCCAACGAGAGAAAAGCCACGGCGAACGCTGCCAAAACCGCGAGCGAGGATGAGATCTCGAGCAGTCCCCTGCCTCGAACTATCACGTCCTGAAAGGCGTTCATCGCGTAATAAGTGGGGAACAGCTGCGCGGCGCTTTGCATGAACTTTGGCATTATCTCGACCGGGACCCAAAGCCCACCCCACGCACTGGCGGGGAATACGAATGCCTGCACCGCTCCAACCGCGGCATC
>JAWCKY010000047.1:0-5297 GCA_038851365.1 Hadarchaeales archaeon (SeqCode) | reverse complement strand
CGTACCGACTGCGCCGGATGTGGACTGCGTAACCGAGATAGCCAAAGCGCTACGAGAGCTCAGGACGAGGGGGCACGAAGTACTGGTCGTGGTCGGGGGCGGGGCGACATCGCGGACGTACATCGAAGCGGCGAAGAAGTTTAAGGCCCCAGATGTCTTTTGCGATACCATCGGCATAGAAGTCACACGATTGAACGCTCGCCTGATAATCGCTGCGCTGGGGGAGCTAGCGGAGCAAAACCCTGCCACCACATTTGACGCGGCCATTAGGGCGATGCTTAGGGGTAAGATCCCGGTCATGGGTGGTACGGTTCCGGGGCATACAACCGACGCGGTCGCCGCGATGCTCGCAAACTCCAGCAAGTCCGAGCTGCTCGTATTCTTCTCGGATGTCGATGGAGTTTACACCGCCGACCCAAAGCTCGACCCAAACGCGAAGAAGATCGAGACGATGAGCGCCCGAGATTTGGTGAGGATGACGGCAAGCATTAAAATGCGGCCGGGTATAAAGGTGATCGTTGATCCAGTGGGCGCCAAGATCATCGAGCAAGCTCGGATTAAGACCCTCGTTTTGGGTAGAGGCGAGATCAAGCGACTGCCTCAAATAATCGAGGGGGACAGCCACAGCGGCACTACCATTTTACCGGGGTGAATGGATGATAGAGGACCATAAACATTGCGTAGTATGTGGGCGGGCTGTGGCTCCCGACAAATATTTTTGTTCAACCGAATGCGAGAATACCTTCAAGCAGCGCCAAAAACAGATTTCTCGCTCAAGGATCTTCATGCTCATATTTTTCATCGCAATCTTCGTGCTCTTCTTGTTGCTTTCGGCCCGTACATCCCCCAGCTAGACCATAAGCCGATTTTGCATCCAACCAGAATTTGAATTAATTAAAAATGTGCGATAAAAGTGCCGAATTGAGAATCTAGGTTCCTTTTAGAGCCGAATTTCGTAGGTAATCTTTTTTATCATCATACCAAAACTGTCATAATGGTGATCTCTACGGAAGAATACAAGATGCCACTAATAGGTGACAGATTTCCCCAAATGGAGGTTAGAACTACTAAGGGTATGATTAAGCTTCCAGACGATTACAGCGGAAAGTGGTTTATTCTTTTCAGCCATCCAGCTGACTTCACTCCAGTATGCACAACAGAATTCGTCGCATTCCAGAAGAGATACGAGGAATTCCAGAGGTTACAATGCGAATTAATAGGCCTGAGCATAGATCAAGTTTTCGCACATCTAAAGTGGGAGGAATGGATTAAAGAGAAGATCGGCGTGGAAATAAAGTTCCCAATAATCGCGGACAATACCGGCGAAATATCCGCAAGATTAGGTATGCGCCACAAACAGGCTGCAGGAACGCAGACGGTGAGAGCCGTCTTCATGGTCGACCCCAAGGGTATTGTTAGGGCAATACTCTATTACCCCATGGAGCTCGGCAGAAACATGGATGAGATACTTCGAATGGTAAGGGCATTGCAGATCGCCGACAAAGGCTACGCTATACCGGCCAATTGGCCGAACAATGAGATCATCGGCGATAACGTGATTGTCCCGCCGGCAAACACCGTAGACATGATCCAGAAAAGAAGAGAACAGGAAAGAGCTGGAGAGATAAAGTGCCTAGATTGGTGGCTTTGCTACAAAAAGATGGAGTAAAGTCCTTATCGGAAGTCTCAAGCTTGTTTTAATGATTTTTCAGATCTGTGTTATATCGAACTTCTATAAAGTGATCAATAGCGTCATGGGGGGCTCTGGGATGTCTACAACCTCAACCTTTTGCCCTCCCTTAGCGGTTTCCTTTATCACCCTAACCTCATCGAGCGTTAGTTTGAACTCCCTTTCGCCCACTTGCAATACGAGGCTTCCTTGGTCAAGCTTCTTTGCTAGTTCGTCTGGGTCAGCTGCTTTTAAGGCCTGTACCACAAGCTTCGCGTCCTCGCGCAGGCGCGGTCCGAGCACCGACATATTTGGTTCGATGGCTATGATCCGCTCGGCGAGCTTTGGCCGGCTGACAATGACATCAAACCTGCCCAACCTCATCGTCCCTTTAATGTCATCGCTCGCCTGTGTAAGCAACTTGGCTACCTTGGGACTCTGAGTATAGACCTCCACAGCCGCCAGCTCTTTGCTCAAGGCCATTCCGCGTTCGGACTTGAACTGACGAATGGCACTAATCACGAGGTTCACCAGCTCGCCAACTTTTTCGCTGGTCTCGTCCACGAATCGCTTATCCGGTGCCGGCCAGTCCGAAACGTGGACGCTTGGATATGGATAATCCGCGGCGAAGTAGGTTTGGTAAACCTCTTCCGCAAAATGCGGGACAAAGGGCGCAAGTAGTTTAGTGGCCGTCAAGACGACCATATAAAGCGTATACCTGGCCGCGTCCGCCGTCGGGTCCCCGCCGTAGAGGCGATGCTTAACCTCCTCGATATACATATCACAGAACTCATGCCAGATGAAGGTCTGGATGGCGCTGAGCGCCCGGTTGAATTGAAATTCCTCCAAGTAATTTGTCACCTGCTCGACCAAGCGGTTTAAACGGCTTAAGATCCATCTGTCCGCTGGCCTGAACTCCAGCTCGTTCGGGTCCATCTCTAGGACCTTTGTTCCAAGAAAGTTGAGGCCGGCGAACCGCGCGGCGTTCCAAAACTTCCTCAAGAATCTATAACCGTAATCCACATCCTTCCATGAAAATGGTACATCCGAGCCGGTGGAGGCACCTATTGCCGCCCACTGCCTAAGCGCATCTGCACCGTACTTGCTGCGCGCGAACGTGGTATCAACGTAGTTGCCCAGCGATTTCGACATCTTCCGTCCGTCCTCGCCAAATACCATGCCGTTGATCAAGACCGTCCTGTAAGGGACCTCCCCCACTAACGCGAGGTGGCGGACGAGTAAGTAATAGTCCCAAGTCCTGATGATATCCGTGCCATTGGGCTGAAGGTCCGCTGGAAAAAGCCTCCGGTCCATCTCCGGCCAGCCGGCGTGGACCGCGATCGTTATCGAGCTATCCATCCAGGTGTCGAGCACGTCCCTCTCGGGCTCGAAGCTCCCCCCACCGCATTTTGGACACCTCTCAACTGGCGGTGAGTCCTTAACCGGGTCCACGGGTAGCTGCTCCTCGTTGGCCACGACCGGCTCTCCGCAGCTCGAGCAATACCAAGCAGGTATCGGCGTGGCGAACAAGCGCTGCCTCGAGATCACCCAATCCCAGTCCATCGATTCTATCCAATCGATGAGGCGCGTTCGCATGTACTCAGGGACCCAGCGCACCCGCTTGGCGCCCTCTATCGCCTCATCCTTGAGCTGGAGCACGCTCATGAACCATTGAGGCTTCGATAGGATCTCCACCGGCGTCTTGCATCGCCAACAAGTGCCGAGACTCTGTTTGAGCTTCTCCTGCTTCACCAAGAGGTCCGCCTCGCTCAGGTCCTCGATCACCTTTTTCTTGCATTCCTCCAACGTCAACCCAGCATACTTGCCAGCGGCTTCCGTGGTTCGACCTCGCTCATCTATCGCCCTGACAACGGGGAGCTTGTGGCGCTTCACCCAACGGACGTCCGTCTTGTCGCCGAAGGTGCAAACCATCACCACGCCGGTACCGAACTCTGGGTCCACCTCGCGATCCGCTATCACTTCCACGACTTGGCCGAACAACGGCACTTCGAGCTTCTTGCCCACATACTTTTGATAGCGTTCGTCCTCAGGATGGACTGCAACGACCACGCACGCGTGGAGGTACTCAGGCCTGGTGGTGGCAATAATGAGACAATCGTCCTCGCCGTGCACCTTAAACTTGATGTAGTTAAGGGTGGCCTCGCGCTCCTCGTATTCCACCTCCGCGTCCGCGATCGCGGTCTCGCATCTGGGACACCAGTTGACGGGATGTTCGCCCCTGTAGATCAAGCCCTTCTTGTAGAGTTGCACGAAGGAAAGCTGGGTCTTGCGGTAATAGCTCGGGTCCATGGTGCGGTACTCCGTCGTCCAATCTATTGAGAAGCCCAACGAGCGCATCTCCTCGCGCATATGAGCGATGTTCTCCTCGGTGAGCTTAACGCAGAGTTCCCGAAACTTCTCCGGTGGCAGATCGCCCTTACGTATGCCATAGCGCCGCTCGACCTGCACCTCGGTTGGCAGGCCATGGCAATCCCAGCCCTGAGGGAAGAAAACGTTGTACCCCCGCATGCGTTTATACCGCGCTACGATGTCGAAGTAGGTCCAATTCAGCGCCGTACCCATGTGGAACTCGCCCGAGGGATAGGGGGGCGGGGTATCTATCACGTAGGTTGGGGTTTTGAAGTCCTCCCGCCTGAAGCGGTATATGCCCAACTCCTCCCATCTCCTCTGCCATTTAGGTTCCACCTTCAACGGGTCGTAGTCCTTTGGTATCTCCATGTTTTCCCTCCAACTATAGACCATACAAACTGGACTCAAATCTTAAAAATCAGTTGCTGTTGCTACCTCATTCCCCTCCTACGAACTTTGGGACGCGCTTCGCGAAATCCTCTAGGCTAGGCTGTTTGGCTGGTCGCTTGACCGTTATCTCCTCCCCCATCACCACGCGCAGGCCGTCGTAGCCAGGTACAGCCTCGATTCCAGTCTCCTCCTTGATCCGAGCTGCTTCCTTCGCCGGAGGGTGCCTCAAGAAGAGCATGCCCATGTGCACCATCACAACCAACTCTGGCCTTATCCGCTTCAGAAGTGTAATGAGGTCGTCGGTGCATAGATGCCAACGGATGCGCATGCCCAACGGCCTAGTGACGTTCGCCACGAGCACGCGGGCGTCCTTGAAGTGATCCACGAGACCGTCGAAATATTGTGTATCGTTAGTGTAGCCCACCACCCCATTGCGGGAATGGAACTTGAGCCCAAAGGTTGTGGGTTCGCTGTGCTGCGTGGGCGTTGCCTCCAGCTTGAGATCTCCGAGCTCGTACGTCATGCCCGGCTGGAGGGTGACCACCTCAGCGACCTTGCTCTGATGATACCTCGAGATGGCCGGTCCAAACCTCTCTGTCCCCTGAAGCACGGTGGGGCTGCCTATCAACACTCCCCGCCTCTTCGTCGTGTGTTGGGTCATCGCCTCGATGAGGACCTCGGCATCCGTGTAGTGGTCGGGGTGGCAGTGGGTCACGACGACGCAATCCAAATCGAGAGGATTGAGACCATGCTCGTGCGTCAACAGCAATGCCCCAGGACCAGGGTCCACATGTACGTGGATCTGACCGTGAACGCGGAAGCCGCCGGTTTTAAAAACTTGATCCACCGTCATGTATCTCCCTTCCCC
>JAWCKY010000046.1:0-8253 GCA_038851365.1 Hadarchaeales archaeon (SeqCode) | reverse complement strand
AGCGGATGTCGCCGGGGAGCTCAGGCGCCGTGCCCTCGACCTGATCAGGGCGAACGAGGTCCAAGCGGCCGAGCGCGTGCTCGAGCTGATGGAGGAGATCCTCGAGCTGTTGATGGAGTTCGACTACCCGGACGCGGTGCTGCCGGGCATGAAGCGCAGGCAGGACATGGTCAGGCGGATGGTGGAGAAGACGAGGGGCGACGTGACGACGGCGATCAGGCAGCAGAGGCTTGAAGATGCCCTCGGGCGCTCCAAGCGGGGGGAGCTCGAATGAAGTTCGACGTCGGAAGGATCAAACGCATGGCGGAGGAGGACTACGAACGCGCATGGCTCGAGACCTCGGAGATTATAGAGAGGAAGGGAAAATTTCTAAAGTTGGGGAATAAGCGCAAGCCGCATCCATTGTTCGACCTCATCTCCAAGATCAGGGAGGTGATGTTGGGGCTGGGCTTTTCCGAGGTCGTCGTGCCGACCATAATAGAGCGAGGTGAGGTGTTCTTGCAATATGGCCCCGAGGCGCCGGTGATACTCGACCGCGTGTTCTTCCTCGCTGGGTTGGATAGGCCAGACATCGGGCTGAGCAAGCGCCGCATCGAGCAGATCCAGAGTCTAATACCCGGCTTCGAGGACTTCGATCGGTTGCAGGACATCCTAAGGCGCTACAAGCTGGGCAAGGTCGGGGCGGATGAGCTCGTCGAGGTCATGGTCAGGGAGCTCGAGCTCAGGGAAGAGCAGGCCACCTCGCTCCTCTCGCTCTTCGAGGAGTTCAAGCAACTCAAGCCCATACCCACCAACCTGACGCTGAGGTCTCACCTCACCGCCGGCTGGTTCGCCGTCCTGCGGGAGATGCAGCGCCGCGAGCCCCTGCCCATCCAGCTCTTCTCCATCGGCCCCAAGTTCAGGCGGGAGCAAAAGCTGGATGAGGCCCACCTCTACGACTCCTGGACCGCCTCCCTCGTGGTGATGGCCGAGAGGATGAGCCTGGAGGACGGCCAGGAGCTGGTGAGGAGGATACTTCGAGAGCTGGGGTTCGAGGACGTGAAGCTGGAGCTGAAGGCCGCGACCTCGAAGTACTACGCGCCTCGGACCGAGTTCGAGGTCTTCCTGAGGCACCCGAGGACAGGGGGATTCTTGGAGGTGGGCGACGCGGGCTTCTACAGCCCGGTATCCCTGAGCAAGTACGACATCTCATATCCCGTGTTCAACTTCGGCATGGGGCTGGAACGCTTGCTCATGGTGATGACGGGCGAGACGGACATCAGGGCGCTGGTCTATCCCTACCTCTACACGAAGGTCGCCTTCTCCGACGCGGACATCGCGAGCATGTTAAAGCTAGAAAAGGGGCCTAAAACGGAGGTAGGTAGGCGGATAGCCGAGGCGATAGTTAGGGTCGCCGAGGAGCACGCCGACGAGCCGAGCCCCTGCGAGTTCAAGGCCTTTGAGGGGGAGCTGCTCGGCAAGAGGGTCAGCGTGAGCGTGGTGGAGCCGGAGAGCGGGACCAAGCTCATAGGGCCGGCGGGCTTCAACGTCCTCTACGTCTACGACGGCAACATCATAGGACTCCCGCCCAAGGGATGGGAGGAAGATGAGTTTCTGAGGAAGGTCAAGGAGCAAGGCACCTCCACCGGCATTAGATACATCGACGCCTTCGCCGCGCTGGCGGCGCACGAGATCGAGCGAGCGGTCGAGCGGGGCGAGCGAGAGGTCAGGATACGAGTGCGCGCCGCGAGGCTCCTGAGCGACATCAACCTAACCCTCGAGGAGGCCGCGCAGCGCTACGTGACCGACAATAGGAAGAAGATAGACGTCCGCGGGCCGATATTCACGACGGTCGTGGCGAGGATAGGCTAATTTAAAGTCCCAGCAGCCTCCTCGTCGCCGCTAGCCCCTTGCGAGCGGTCTCGCCGGGGCTTTCAGGGTCCCACAGCTCGACCACGAGCAATCCGTCGTATTTCACGGCGCGGAGGGCCTCGATGATCGGCCCAAAATTTATCTCGCCCTCACCCGGTGGGAGATGATCGTCCCAAGTGCCCTTGTTATCGTGCAGGTGGATGTGGGCAAGGTACCTCTCGATTTCCCTGATCTGATGGGCTATGTTTTCCTCGGGGACCTCGGCCCCTCGCCTCCTCTGGGCGATGTAGGCGTGGCCGATGTCGAAGGTTATGCCGAGCCCTTCGAAACTTTCAGCTAAAAGCTTCAGCTGGGAGGCATCGGAATACGGGTAGTGGGCGCCATCGATGTTTTCGGGCGCAAGCGTGATGCCCCTCTCGCTCGCGTAGTCCAAGCAATCCTCGAGGAACTCGACGTACCACTTTTTGGTTCGATCGAGCACCTCGACGCGCTCAGGGACCGGACAGCGACCCGGGTGGACCACGACTATTCTTCCCCCCAGCCTCTCACAGACATCTATGCTCCTCTTGATCTGGGTTGCGGAGAGATCCCTAACGGCGGGGTAGTGGCTCGCGGGATTGATATCCCATATGGTCGCATGGACGGAGGCGAGCAGCCCATGCGAACGGATCAACTCCCCTAGCTCACGGACGGCGCTCGGCTCAAAGTTCGGCCCAAAATGCGGCAAGTCATAGATCACCTCGACGCAATCGAAGCCCAGCTCGGCCGTGACCCTTATGGCCTGCTCGATGGTCGAGTTCACGAACAACAAGCTCGACAGTCCAATCCTCATCGATATCCCTTCGAGGCCAAGTTAAGGCTTGAGCACGTATGGGTTGAGCACCCGCTGTGAGACCAGCGACTCGTCGATCGCTCGCTTCATCTCGAAGCCTTGAAGGGCCTGCAGGATCACCTCGCAGAAGACCGTCACCACGCCCTCTATCAAGTGCCCCGAGACCGTCCTAGAGTCGTTCCCGCCGGCGATGTGGAGGTGGACCTTGGGCCTGCCGTTGACCTCGCTCACGTTTCCGTTGCCGACGACCTCTAGGTGCTCCCTGAACTCCTGCTGACATCCACGCCTAAAGATTAAGGTGCACTCCTTGAGCGCCCCTGCGACCGAGTGTATTATGCCGCTCGTTATGCCCTCCCTTGAACAGACCTCCTCCACTCGCTCGACTATCCTCTCGCCCTCGTCGAGGCGGATGACGAGGAAATCGCCGACCCTCTTGTACTCCACGTCGATCACCTTACCACGATGGCGCGCGCGGCTTAAAACATTTGGACCTCATCTCTTGCGTCGCGAGCCGATGGGCGACCCTAAGCGGCTCGGGCAAGCGATGATCGCGCGCGGTGTGCAACGCGATCTCGATCGCCTTGCTCAACGAAAGCTTGTGGCCAACGCTCACGTAGACCGGCCTCGAGCCGGGCAGGACCCTGAGCACCGCCCCTATCGTCTCCCCGCCGTCCTTGAGCAGGGCGTAGGCTCCCCTCCTTTGAGGGGGCTCCTCCGCGGTCCCGCACAGCCTACCCTTAGCCACGCCAAGCGTCGGCTTGTCCAGCACCACTCCAAGGTGGCACGCCAGCCCCGCGCGCCTCGGGTGAGCCCTACCGTGGGCGCCGACCATGTACACGTCGGCGTCGATGCCCTCGATCGCCTTGAGCATCCCCTCAAGCTCCCTGAACGCGAGGAAGGTGGGGATGTACGGGAACTTCAGCTTGACGGCGGCGACTTTTTGCTTTACCACTTCCAAGCTCTCGTAATCCAACAGGACGCAGGCGGCGCAGGCCCGATTGCCCCTAGCAAACGAGATATCGCAACCCGCTATCGTCTCGAGCTTCTCCAACCTATCCTCCTCGATCACCTGCTCGGCCACCCGTCGTTGAATCCTCGCGAGCTCCTCGAGATCTAGCTTCGGGGGCTTGAGGATTGGAAGCATTGCCCCTACCGCTTTCTGTATATATGGATCCCATCATAAGTTAGCTAGCATGCGCGCGAAGGGACCCAAGTGCCGGCTTTGTGGGAAGGCGATCCCTCTCATGAGCTACGACGCCGCCTACCTGAAGCTCGTGAGGCCGGGCGAGGCGAAAGCCATCTTCATATGCTGGAAGTGCGCTGAGAAGAGGTTGGGGGACAAACTCGGGGAATTGGCCGGTACGTCGGCGAAGGGCGAGCGGGGTGTTGGCGGTGGGTAAGGCTACGCCCGAGGACCACGCGCTCATGACGTTGGCGATAAAGCGGCGCGGTAAATTTGTGGACTTAGTGCACATTCAAGAGAAGCTCGCGCGCGACGCCGGCAGGGAGTTCTCCGAGGCGGAAACGCGGGAGCTCATGAACTCGTTGATCGAAAGGGGTTTGGTCGAGGAGAAGGCCGGCGAGTACGCCATCACCGACGAGGGGCGAAAATATTTTGACCGCAGGTGGAGGGAGGTCAGGCAGGAACTCAACCAGGACTACCTGAAGGTCTACAGGGCTAAGCAGTATTACCCGCACGTCGCGGACGCCCTGTTGGAGTTCTGCAAGGATCGCTACGTCTCGGTCTTCAGGCTGTTCACCGAGCGAGCTTGGCTGCAGAGAAAGCTCGGACCGAAGTACATCACCATCAAGAGCGAGCGCGACATCCAGAGGTGGCTCGATGTCCACGGCATAGACTTCATCCCGTACATCCATCGCATCGGCGAAGACCGGCCGGATTGGCTCGTCATAGACTTCGACGCGGGAAGACGAGTCGAGATGGGGCAAACGAAGGAGGTGGTGAAGGAGGCCTACCAAGTGCTAAGCAGCTACGGCGTGGAGCCCGCGATCAAGTTCTCGGGCTCGAGGGGCTTTCAGATATGGGCGCAGTTCAAGCCCCACGAACTCCCCCGCGACTACAGGCCCAAGGAGCTCAAGGGGGGCAAGCGCGAGCGGAACATGTTCAGCTTCTACGCGGACATCGTGCGATTCGTGGAGGCGAGGGTCGCGGAGGAGTTGCCGGGCCTGACCACGGCAGAGACCGCGAGGAAGGAAGCACGCGAGGACAAAGTCCTGCTCGATGCCTCCATCATCAAGCCCATGGGCGATGTGCGGGCGCCCTATAGCATGCACTACAAGACCGGGCTGATCTCCATGCCCCTTGAGCTCGAGGAGCTGGCGCGCTTCGAGCCGGAGCAAGCGGATCCGGAGCTGGTGATCGAGCGTTACAACAAGAAGGGCAATGAGTTCTCGCTCGAACCCACGAGCGGCGAGGAGCTCTTCAAGGCCGTGGTCGAGTGGTGCAAGGGTTAAAATTCGGTGGACACAGCGCTTAAAGTTGAGTTGGTGGGATGCAACTTTTCGACCCCCTGAAGCTGGCGGACGACATCGAGAAGATCGTGGTCAGAGGCGAGCTGAGGAAATACTATCGAGTGGCCAGACCCGGTAGGTGGTATGGGGGCATAGCCAGCGCTGACTGCTGCGGTTGCTGCTTGAAGTGCGTCTTCTGCTGGAGCGGGGCGCCCCGCGATAACCCCGACACCATAGGCAATTTTTATTCGCCGGAGTACATCCTCGACAAACTCGACGGTTGTGCGCGCAGGTTCGGCTACTCGCAGCTCAGGGTGAGCGGAAACGAGCCGACGATAGGCAGAGGGCACCTGCTGAGGCTCTTGGAACTCGTCGAGGGGACGGATTATTCCTTCATCTTGGAGACGAACGGCATACTCCTAGGCTACGATAGGGGATACGCCGAGGAACTCTCGAAATTCGAACGGGTGCACGTCAGGGTCTCGATAAAGGGCACGAACGAGCGGGAGTTCTCGGACCTCACCGGCGCCCTACCTGAGGCGTTTGAGCTCCAGCTGAGGGCGCTGGGGAACTTGCTCGACGCCGGGGTCTCCTGTCACCCGGCGGTGATGCTCTCCTTCAGCCAACCGCAGGGGCTCGAGGAACTCAAGGAGAGACTGGCGGGGATCGACCCCGGCCTGCCGAGAAGTGTGGAGGAGGAGTACGTCTTCCTTTACCCCCACGTCGTCGAGAGGCTCAAGCGCGCGGGCTTAAAGCCTAGGGTCTCCTATAGCCCTAGCGGCATACCGGAGGAGCTGGTATGAGGATAGACTCCTACGAGTTCGGCCGCATAGTGATCGATGGTCGAACCTATATCTCGGACGTCATCATTTTCCCCGATCGGGTCAAAAGCAACTGGTGGCGCAGGGAGGGCCACAAGCTATGCGTCGACGACCTAGAGGAGGTCTTCGCGGCGAGGCCTGAGGTGCTCGTGGTGGGCAAGGGTTATTCCGGGATGATGGAGGTGCCGCGCGAGACCGCTGAACACGTCAAGGCTAAGGGAATCGAACTCGTGGCGGAGGACACGCGTAAAGCGGTTGAGGTCTACAACAGGCTCTCGAGATCGAGGAAGGTGGTCGCCGCCCTCCACCTCACCTGCTAGAGGTCAGCCGCACGGGGACGCCCTCCTCGGGGAGTACCGCGCTCGGGACCTCTCGCTTGAAGGTGGAGTAGCCCTTGGTGTGCACAGGGATCACCAGCTTCGGAGCCACGTCCTCGATAAGCCTGAAGACCTCATCGCCGGAGAGGTGGCCGGAGGCGTGGAGGTGGAGGTAGCGCAAGTTGAAGTGCTCGAGCCAGCTCTTAAATCTCTTGAAGTCTATGGCTTGCTCCTCGGTAATGGGCTCGCTGGTGGCGTGGATGTAGATCCCTCGCTCGGGCTTGAGGTCTACCAAATTCTGCACGCTGTAGTAGTCCATGTAGATGATAAGCTCGTCCATGTGCTCCCTAATCCAGTCGTACCGCATGCTGTTCTCAAGCGAGAGGAGGTCCCTCTCCCACTTGTAGTACTCCCTCTCGTCGTAGCTCCCTAGCTCCTTTGGCTCGATGTATATCAGGAGGTCCTCGAGCTTCAAACCCACGACATCCTCCAGCTCCTTCACGTAGTAGGCGAGCTTCGTAGGCACCACCAACGTGCGCTCGGCCAGCGATGCGACCTTGAACATGGTGCGAAGCCTGTCGAAGTCGCGGGGCGAGAAGTCCACGAAGACGGGCTCGCCCTCCGCGGCCTTGACCTCCTCTAGCGCCTTTCGCTTTACCTCCTCCTCGCTCTCCAGCTTGGACCGGGGGGCCGCCTCGCCGACGTTCGTGCCTTCGATGATCAAAACGTCGATGCCCTCCTCGCGCAGCCTTCGGATGAACTCGATCGAGAGCTCCCTACGCGGCCCGTGTAATCGCATGTCCCCGGTATAGGCTACGGTGCCCTCGCTCGCGTGGATCAAATAGCCGCATGCGCCGAAGGTGGAGTGGTCCACCTCGAGCGCTTCGAGCTCGAGCTCCGCCTCCTCCGGCAGAGCGAAGGCCCGCTCGAACTCCTCCCACTTGTTGTGGGGCACGTATTCACCGTACGGCCTGACCTTGCCGCTGAGGAACTCGCTCTCGAAGCCTCCCCTCGAGCTCTCCTGGTAGACCTCCAGTATCCTGCGAGCGGTGGTAAGGCAGTGGATGGGGATGCGCGGATCCAGAAGGGGGACGCAGCCCGCGTGGTCCATGTGGGGATGGCTCAGCAACACGCCGTCGATGGCAGGCTCGACCTGCTGCATGCCCGCGGGCTTTAAGAGGTCCCCCCTGTAGAGGCCCTGAAGCCCGGGCACCAGCTCGAGCTCGAGGTAGTCCCTGAGACCCGCCGAGCTCCTTGGCTGGAGGAATTCCGCGAAGTATTTGTTGACCCTCTCGAAGCTCAACCCGAAGTCCAAGAGAAATCTTAGGTCTTTGTCCTCGAGCAGGATCTTGTTGCCTCCGATCTCGTCGCGGCCGCCGTAGAGGGTAATGCTCGTCAAGCGCACCCCGTAAAGCGATTGCAGGCCAGAAAAATAAACCTGCCCCCGTTCTCCCCTTATAAACTGCCCCTCGCCAATGGGGTGGCGGGATGATGGGGAACGTCCATTACCAAACGCTGGAGGCGGTCGAACCCGAGGAGCTCGAGATCCTGAGGCGATTGAAGGAGGACTACAACAGCGGGTGCAGGTCCAGCAGGGAGCGCATCAAGCTTTGGCGGAAGGGCGACATTTTGGCGTGCATGGAGCCCCAAGAGGCCAGATGGGGCTTCAGCTGGGCCGGAGACGGCGGCAAGGGGCGCGTGCTCGAGGCGTTGCGGAGGATGTCGGCCGCTACCCCTAGGCTGACCTGGGTGATCTTCGACGAGGACCGGCGCGCTGAGATCACGATCCGAGGCGGTAGGTCGGTAGGCGCAGCTTAAGGGTGGCATTCATGGCTTTCCTGCTGATTTACGATTTAGACGGCAGGAGCCGAGCGAGGCGGAGGCTTGTCAGATATCTGAGAGGAAACGCCGAGCTTGTACAGCACTCGGTGTGGAGGTTCAGCGATCTCGCTGCGCTACGGAG
>JAWCKY010000045.1:0-4358 GCA_038851365.1 Hadarchaeales archaeon (SeqCode) | reverse complement strand
CCGACCCTGCGCGTGGCGAGCTTTAAGGGGAGGTAGCCTATGGTGAAGGCGAGGGGGGCGAGCGCGAAGGTCGAGCTCGTGTTCGATAGCGAGGAAAAGGCGAAAGCCATTCATAGCTCGCTGAAGCTGGAGGAGGAGCTGCCTGAGTCGGCGAGGTGCAAGGTCGAGGTCGCGAGGAGGAAAAACGTTTTATTTATAGAGATAGATGCAAGGGATACTGCCGCCCTACGTGCGGCGTTGAACTCGTTCCTGCGTTGGACGATGGTCGCGCGGGATGCGATAGAGGCGGTGGGGAAATAGATGGAAGAACTTCCTCCGCAGCTGCGGCATCAGCTGGCGCAGTACCAGCAGGCGCAGCAACAGGCTCAAGCGTTGCTCGCGCAGAAACAACAGCTGGAGCTAGCCCTCCACGAGACCGAGCGCGCCCTCGCCGAGCTGGAGAAGCTGGAGGAGGGGGCGACCGTCTACAAGAGCGTCGGGGGGATCTTGATAAGGACGGGCAGGGCGGAGCTGACGAAGGAGCTGACAGAGCGTAAGGAGACCCTCGACCTGAGGATCAAAACGCTAGAGCGCCAGGAGGGACGAATCCTCGAGCGCCTGCGGGAGATGCGGGAGAAGCTGCAGGAAGCGCTTAAGTCCAGGCAGCCGGTAGAGGCGGGATAAGACCTAGGAATTCCCATGAGGGAGATCGTCGATTTCCTAGCTGATGCAGCCAGGCGCGGCCTGCGGATCTTGGTGCTCTGCCACCACAACGCCGACCCGGACGCCGTCGGTAGCTCCCTAGCGCTTGCGGATGCCCTCAACCGGCTGGGGGCCAGAGCCCTGGCCGGAACCTCCGAGGGCATGAGCCGGGCGGCGAAGGCGGTGCTGGATGCCGTCAAACGGGAGGTGGCGGTGGATCCCCCGCTCGAGGCGGACGTCGTGGTGCTAGTGGACACCTCGAGCTTGGAGCACCTGGGCAGACTGGGCGAGGAGATAAGGAGGAAGGCGGGCGAGCTCGAGATAGTCGTCGTCGATCATCACAGGCCCGTCGAGGAGATGCGGAGGATCGCGAAGCTTTACCACGTGCGCGAGGAGCTGGCCTCGCAGTCCGAGCTCACCCTGCAGCTCCTCCGCGAGCTGGGCGTGGAGCTCACGCCAGAGATGGCCTTCCTGCTGCTAGCGGGCATCGTGAGCGACACCGGGCAGTTCAGGCTGGCGAAGGGCGAGACGTTCGAGGCGGTGCACGCGCTGGTTGGGGCAGGAGCCGACTACCGGCGAGTGCTGGAGGCCCTCAAGCCAGAGGAGGACATGTCCAGGCGGGTCGCCCTCCTCAAGGCCGCGCAGAGATCGGAGCTCCACCACCTCCACGAAAAGTTGGTCGTGTTCTCGGAGGTCGGCTCCTTCGAGGCGGACGCGGCCGCGATGTTCGTCAGGATGGGCGCGGACGTCGCGCTCGTCGGCTCCGAGGACAAGGGCAGGATGAGGATATGCGCTAGGGCTAGGGAGGAACTTTTGGAGACGACCAACCTCCACCTCGGTGACCTTATGTCCGAGCTGGCGAGGGACTTCAAGGGCTCGGGCGGAGGTCACGCCGGGGCGGCGAGCATGACCGGCGAGGGAAAGTTGGTCGAGGCCAAGAAGCGGGCGATGCAGATACTGCAGCGGATGCTCGAGCCCAAGTCGAGCGGTGGTTGAGGTGGTCGACCTCCACCGAGAGCTGGCGGAGCTGGAGCGGAGCGGGTACCGCCTCGTGGGCGGGCACAAACATGCCGCCGTCAAGGTCTGCCACTGGACGAGGAAAAGCCTCCTCGATCGAGGGGTTTGCTACAAAGAACAATTCTACGGAAGGGAGCTAGGCGTGAGGAGCCACCGATGCCTCCAGCTCACGCCCAGCCTCCCGTTCTGCGATCACAAATGCGTGTTCTGCTGGAGGAATGTTGATATAACTTACCCAAGCTGGATAGGCGACGTCGACGAGCCCGACGAGATCCTAAACGGCGCGATCTCGGCCCAGCGCCAGCTCTTGAGCGGCTTCAAGGGGAACCCCGAGGTGAACATGCGAAAGTGGCTAGAGGCCCAAGAGCCAAAGCACTGCGCGATATCTTTGGCGGGGGAGCCCACGATTTACCCCAAAATAAGCGAGCTGATAGAGGAGTGCCACAAGCGAGGCATGACCAGCTTCTTGGTCACGAATGGCCTGCACCCGGAGGTCTTGAGGGAATTGGAGGAACCGACGCAGCTCTACATCTCCGTCGTAGCCCCTGACGAGGGGACCTACGAGGCGACCTGCAGGCCTCAAGTCAAAGATGGCTGGAGGAGGTTGAACGAGAGCTTGGAGTTGATGGGCTCCTTCTCCTGCCGCAGGGTCATACGCCTCACCTTGGTCAAGGGATTGAACCTGAAGGATGCGGAGGGCTACTCGAGGCTGATCGAGAAGGCCAAGCCGGACTTCGTCGAGGTCAAGGCCTACTTCGCGGTGGGGTTCTCGAGGTCGAGGCTGGGGCCCTCCTCCATGGCCCCCCATGCGGAGATAAAAGCCTTCGCCGAGCAACTGGCAAAGTTCATCGGCTACGATATCATCGATGAATCTCCGGCCAGCCGAGTGGTGCTGTTAAAGGGGCATTAAACTAGCTTGTCTAAAAAAGAAAAAGGGAAGAAGTGCCTTAGTTGCCCCTTCGCCTAAGGCATCTTCTCCCTCCATCTTTGTCTCAAGTTCTCGAGGAATTGCTCGCGGTGCTGGAGCATGTTCTCCCAGATCCCCTCGCCCGTCAGCTCCTGCTTCACGTTCTCCCACCTATGCCTCCATTGGAGCCACTGCTCCTTGAACTTGGGTTCCCATTCGCTCGCGCGCTCGAGGATGATCTTAGCGTTGAGCAGGTGCATCCTCGCCGCCTGGATTAAGCCCAGCGCGTTTCTAACGTGGTTATCCTCGTACGCTGCCACAGCTTTGTCCCTGAGCTCGATCGCCACCTCGACGAGCCGTTCGGCGGCGTGCCTGCCGGGAGCATTTTCAGGTGCCCCCTCAAGCATCCCTTGAACCTCCGTCAGCAGTAGCTCGAACCCGTCGAGCGCATCCTCGAAGCCCGCGGCCCAGTTGGGGGGCCTTATCTCGCTCATCTTTACCTCGACGTTCATCCTGACGTCCACGTCGACCAGCAGGTTGTCGATATCCAAGTAATGGAGCACCCGCTCGCGGATGCGCTCGCGATGCCGCTCGGCGATGTTCTCTAGCCTCTCCATTATCAGCCGCAGGCGAGCCCTGATGTTCTCCCGCAGCTCCGGCGAGGCCTGCCATTCCCTGATGCAGTTCTCGATCCCGGCGATCTCCTCCCCTACTTCATCCGAGACATCCGGTAGATCCGCTAGCTCCCCCCTGAGCCTCTCAGCGAACTCCCTGCAGAGCCTGAGCTGCACCAGCCCTATGCCGGGCATCTGTTCCTGCATCCACCGCACAACTTCCTGCTTAGCCTCGACGTCGCCTGGCGCAACCTCGCGCATCTTGTCCACGAACTCCTGGAGTATTTGCCTATACTCCAAGCCCTTTCCTCGTTCGACCAAGCCAGCGTATTCCCTCCAGCGCTCCCTCGCCTGAACCTCGACGCCTACCCCCCTGATCCTCTCGCCCAGCCGCTCGAGCGCGTAGAGTGGGTGATCTGGATCCACGTCGGCCGCGTCGACCGCCACCGGCGCGGCCACCGTCGCCCCTGCCACCGCGATTATTATTGCTACCACCGCAACCGTCGCAACCCCTCCCTGACCCAACTTCCTCATTTCTCCTCACCTTTTTCGGTTCGGGTTCAGCTCCCCGCGCCGCCCCTATCGCGCGCGCGGCTCATCGATTTCACTTAAACCTTGTCGGAAAGCGGATACTTAAAGAATCTCCAAAAACCGTCTATTTTTTTTATTTTTAAGCTCAACAAGCAAAAATTTTTCGAAAATTAATTTTTTAAGCAATCCAATCCGTTCACAATCCCTTTATTTTTCGTCTTTCCTGGTAATTGCTTTTTTATTTTTCTTGCTCGAAATGCTTTTATCCGCCACCCGCCATCAAGCCTTATGATGACCCTTCGCGAGGCCTTGAGCATCATCGCCTTGGTCGTGACGCTTCAGTTCTGCTTGGGCCTTTTGATCTACGGCCCGCTCCGGCCCATGCCCGGCCTCGAGCTTTACTCGATCGCCGTCGCGGTGCTGATGATGGCCGCCGTCTCCAGCGCCATCGCCGTCGTGCTTTATGCGCTCTTCAGCCGCTACGCCTCGGAGCGCGCGATGAAGGTCGCGATGATGACCCTGACGGAAGACGAGAGGAAGGTGTTCGAGCTCATACTGCGCTCGGGGGGCGAGGTGAGGCAGGATGACCTCAGACGACAGCTGGACTT
>JAWCKY010000044.1:0-6602 GCA_038851365.1 Hadarchaeales archaeon (SeqCode) | reverse complement strand
GCAATGCTGGAGTCCGAATGTATGTCCTAGCTCATGAATCGCTTCCTTGGTGGCCCGCTCCAACAATAGCGTTGGATTTGGCAAAGCACCGTATTTGGTCGGATCTAACCGGTAGATTGATACTAATGCAATTTTGCCCGGACATTGTGCTTGGCCGAAGACGAAGTTGAGCCTAGGTGTGAACAAGTCAACATCAGTGAGCGCGAGTACTTTATCATGATCTTTCGCTAAACGATGAAGATACCTTATGAGAATATCGCTGCAATATTGACCTCTTCTCGGGTGATAGGCAATAGCGGGCGGCGGCATATGGATCATGAATCGACAGTCATGAATGATCGAATGGTAACTTTCAATAATTTTTGGAGTCAGACCTGATAGCAGATCTTGTGGTACTTTACCAATCGTGATTAACTCAACTATCAAGAGCTCTACCAAAATAAAGAAAGGTAATCAACTTAATAATAATTTTGAGCTGCGGTGGAGCTAGCATTTTAAGGCAGAGATCTAAATAATAACGGCGGTTTTCATGTCGGAGAAAACCTCTCGACCACGGAAAGGCACTAATCGAGCACTGATCCCAATAGAATTGTTGGTGAAAACTAAAGTAAAGGACTTGATGAACACGCGTCCCCGGACCATCAGCCCCGATGTCCCCATCGATGATATGATTGAAAGGCTCCGTCTTCAAATTGAGGATTGCCTTCCAGTTGTCGACTCGGAGAGAAGGCTTGTGGGTATAGTCACCGAGAGCGACTTGCTGACCGCAATTCAAGCTCCTCTAAGACATGCCACTGTGGGAGGTGTTTTGCTGAAAGATGCGATGAAGCGCGTGGCCAGGAATGTGGGTGAGATAATGACGAAGTCCCCGATCACGGTGGAGCCTGATATGACCATCAAGGAGACCCTAGATATCATGGCCGCTCATAAACTTCGACATCTGCCTGTGGTAAAAGGGAAAAAGCTCGTTGGATTGATTTGTTTGCGGGATATCTTGGAGCTATATCATCTAGCGAGGTAAGGGTGAAATGTCCGTTGAGCTCTCTTCGGTGCTGTTATATTTGGCCATCTTTCTAATTGCTGCTAAAGTCGGTGCGTTATTAGCGACCAAATTAAAACAACCCGAGGTGTTCGGAGAGCTGCTTGTGGGTATCCTGATTGGACCATCTGTGGCAGGGTGGATTTCGCAACACTTTGACTTGCCCATGCTCGTCGACCCCGCCTCAGATGCTGGAGCCTTCATTGACGTCATGGCCAATATAGGGATAATCTTACTGCTGTTCTTGGCTGGACTATCGATAGACATGGACCAACTGAGGGCGGCGGGCAAATCAGCGATTGCGGTGGCGACAAGCGGCGTCATCGTGGCCTTTAGTCTGGGTTTTGGGATAGCTAACCTGCTAGGTTGGTCCGGCATGCAAGCGGCCTTCGTCGGCGCAGTCCTAGCCGCGACAAGTGTCGGCATTACTGTTAGAACGTTAATGGATATCCACCAACTCCACACGCCGGTTGGAATGACCGTGCTAGGCGCTGCCGTGGCTGATGATATAATTGGTATTTTCATCTTGTCTGCCTTAGTTGGACTGAGCATGGGAAGTTTCTCGATCGAAGAGTTTGGGAAACTTATTTTTTTCGTGGCAGTCTTCCTGCTCGCAAGTCTATACATCGGCCTTAAGGTCGTGCCTCGCCTGCTAACCCATGTTGCAAAATTTCCTGTAGAAGAGATCACATTATCCATCGCTCTCGCTTTTGCGTTCCTCATGGCCATGTTCGCGGAACACTCAAGATTGGCTGCCATCACTGGGGCATTTATTGCCGGCGTGGTCTTAAGCAAGGCGCCAGTTGCGGGTGCTTTGACCAATAAACTCTCTACCCTTGGTTATAGCCTGTTTATACCGCTATTTTTTGTCCAGATGGGTACGTGCGTAGACCTACGAGCACTATGGAGCATTAGCCTTTTGGCGCTGGGGGTAGTGGGGGTAGCGATTTTCGATAAAATAGTTGGTTGTGGTATAGGGGCCTTATTGAGCGGATTTGGGCTCAAGGATTCGATTAGGGTGGGTACAGCGATGATGCCTCGCGCCGAGGTAGCATTGATCGTTGCGTCGATTGGCATGAAAGCTGGAATTGTTACGGCAGATCTGCTGTCGATAACCGTCGTTATAGTACTCGTGACTTCCCTCATCACACCTTTAATGGTAAAATATACTTTCCAAGGATCACCAACGGACTCAAAATAAAACAATTCCGATTACCTGCTATTTTTGTGAAACGTTTTAAGGTCGGCAGCAGATATTTTTCGCGAAAGGTGTGGCGATGTTTGAGGAGATATTTGAGGAGGAACTATCGCGGGTTTCTGTTTTTAAGGATGCTAGCAAGCTCTCGCCTGATTACGTACCTCGACTATTGGTACATCGGGAGAAGGAATTTCGTCAGTTGACGCGCATGTTTAAACCGGTTATCGAAAACAGGGCTAGTCAGAAAGTGTTAATAACCGGTAGTGTAGGTGTTGGCAAAACCGCGCTCGCGCGAAGGTTTGGTGAGGAATTAGTTCAAGCCGCCAAGCAGCGGGATATAAAACTAGACTATATTCACGTTAATTGCCGCAAGCAGAAGACCCCTTATGCGGTGCTCATGGAGCTCGTGCAGCACTATTACCCAAGATGGCCGTCTCGCGGGCTTGGTCCAGAAAAGCTTTTGCACATGATTACTGAATGGTTAAGCAAGCATGATAGTTATCTCACGCTCACGCTCGACGAGGCTGATTTTTTCGTGCAGCTGAATGGTCCCGATTTAATCTATTCATTGACGCGAGCGATGGAAGAATCTGGTGAGCTGAATCGTATTAGCATTATCGCGATCTCGCGAGATCCAAACTTTCCTCGCATGTTGGATGCTGCAACTCAGAGTACATTTATGCACAACGTCATCGCGCTGGACAAGTACACGGCTCCACAACTTGTGGACATTTTAAACTATCGTATCCGCGAGGCTTTCAGGCCAGGTACCGTGGAGGAGGAAGCGGTGCTGCTTATCGCGGACATCGCCGCAAGATGGGGCGACGCTAGGTTTGCGCTCGAACTCCTCTGGCGGTCGGGCATTATAGCAGACGAGGAACAAACCGATCTCGTTTCACCTGAGCACGTAAGGCGAGCAAAGGCCGAAGTATATCCCGAGGTGAGGAAGGAGGTTCTTCATGAATTACATTTACATGAAAAACTCATGTTGCTGGCGCTCGCCCGCAAGTTGAGAATTACCAAACAAGCATACGCGTCGACGGGGGAACTTGAGCGCGCATATCGGGTAGTCTGCGAGGAGTACGGTGAGAAGCCTAGGGGGCATACCCAATTCTGGGACCATCTAAGACGGATGGAGGGGTTAGGGATCATAGACACCCAAATTTCTCGAGGGCCTAAGGAAGGGCGCACGAAGAAGATAAGTATCCCCGACGTACCGGTGGCGATGCTTGAGAAGGAGCTTGAAAAACTCCTTGAGGCACACGGAGCTTAACTTAACCGCTTTACTTAGGTAAAGGCAACTCTCTTAAGCATATCCGCAATTAATTTCTTTGGGGTCGTGGGGTAGCTTGGCCTATCCTTCTGGCTTAAGGTGCCAACCTGCCGAACGGGGCTAGGTCAAGCGAAAAAGCCAGAGACCCGAGTTCAAATCTCGGCGACCCCACCATTCAAGAATTTGAGAAGTCAAGCCTCCGGTGATCATGCTTAAAGAGAGCTATCCGCAAAGCATCATGCTTTATTTTTCTTATTGTCTCGGTAATCTTTCGAGCTCTCGCAAGCGCTTTAAGATCTCTTTTTTCGCGGATTTTATCATATCTTTCACTGTTGGCACGAAGTAAAGATGGGCAATCCTCTTATGTTCAGTGATATATGCTTCTTTATGTACAAGACCCAAGTTCAAGAGGCCCTTCAGGTGAGCTCTGACGGCCCTTTCTGATCTATCGATGCGCGTAATTATCTCTCTTATAGAGAGTTTCTCCTTTTTTTTGATGAGCACTTCCAGAATTCTCCTGCCAGTAGGCGCTATCCCAAGAACATCGCAAATATTCATCGCCACTGAACTAAGGGATTTTTCCCTCATTTTGGTCGTTATTAAGTAATATTCGGTAATTTATATGTATTATTTTTTGCATACCAAGAAGGGGACATGAATGGCGGAGATAGTTTTAACTGCCGATCGCACCCTCATGTCAAATTACGGCGGTAGTGAATTTTTGGGTTTCGCCGCTTGCGCCCCTAAAATCGTGCCCGATTGGTTTTACAAGCTCATATTCAGCCCATCGATTCCTCATAAAGATGGGGTGGCAAGTGCCGCGCCTGCTGGCACTAGAAAAGTAGAAGCCGCACTCTTGGAGAGAGGCTTTGATGTCGTGGTCGCACATCCAGAACATTTAGATAAAGTCATCGATGAGAAGACAAAGGCAGTGGGCATCACGACCAACGACCCACTTGGTTTAGGCCCGGCTTCTACCACTTTCTCAGAATTGGCGGGTAGAGAAACGTACTCCGCCCTTTACTTCCGGAAATTGATCACGAACCCCCTATTTAGAAAAAATAAATTAAAGGTCATCGTGGGCGGGCCGGGAGCTTGGCAGCTGACCGATGAAAGAATAATCGCAAAGTTCGATATCGATTGCGTGGTTGTGGGTGAAGGAGAGATAACCGCAGTCAAGATCTTTGAAAAAGCCTTGCGGGATGAGGAATTACCGAGGATAGTTCAAGGGGAGGTTGTTCCCCTTGAGAACATACCTTCCATAAGAAATCCGACGATCAACGGTTTCGTGGAGATAGCTAGGGGCTGTGGCAGGGGGTGCAAATTTTGCAATCCCACGCTTTTGAACTTTAGATGCAGACCGATCGAGAAGATATTAGAAGAAGTGAGTGTAAACGTCGACGCCGGTTTAGATGTGCTATTGCACGCTGAGGATATCTTAAGATACGGTGCCAACGGTGTAATCCCCAATGAAGAAAAAGTGCTGAAATTGTTCGAGGAAGTCCTTAAGTTTAAAAAAGATATCTCAATCTCCCACTTTGCGTTTGCTTCTGTCATGGCCAAACCAAACCTCATCAGGGATCTCTCGGAGCTATTGAATGTGGGCTCAAAGCAAAAGCCTTGGATTTCAGGTCAGGTGGGAATAGAAACCGGGTCTCCCAGGATCATCGAGCGCTATATGCGGGGTAAGGTATTGCCATTCAAACCAGAACAGTGGCCAGAGGTCGTGCTGGAAGCTCATAAATTACTGGACGAAAACCACTGGGTCCCATGTTCGACGCTCGTCATAGGTTTTCCAGATGAGAAACCGGATGACATAGTAGAAACGATAGAGCTGGTGGAGAAACTTAGAGAGTACAGGTCTTTAATAGTACCGCTGTTTTTCGTTCCCATCGGCGTCATGCGAGAGGAGAAATTTTTCAGGCTAAAGGACATGTTGCCTGAGCACTGGATGCTGTTCGCGGCTTGTTTAAGGCACGATTTTAAATGGGTGGAGAATCTCGCGCGCGATCATTTCCGGAAGAATCCCGTTCAAGGTTTTGTGATAAGGAATTTCGTGCTAAAGCTGTTGAAGAGGAAGTTGGAACCATATCTGCGGGCGATGGAGCAGGGTGAGAGCCCGATTTAATGCGAGTTTAAAAGTTCGCGCGGAGGAAAGTTAGGTCTGAGCAATATGGTGGTCGCTGGTCTAAAGGCGGCGTTAATTGGCTGCGGAGCAATAGGTACAGTGCTAGCTAGGGCCATCGACGAAGGCGAGGCGGGAAAGGTTCAACTTGCTTGGTTATACGATTTAAGACTCGAAAGATCAAAGGCGCTTTCCGAAAAATTGCGCTCGAAACCTAAGGTGGCTGAAAGCTTTTGCGAGATTCGTGATGATATGTCTGTGGATCTCGTTATCGAAGCTGCCTCGCAGGGTGCGGTTGCACAATATGCGATAGACGTTCTGAAGTCAGGCAAGGATTTGATGGTGATGAGCGTTGGCGCGTTCGCGGACGAAGAATTGCTTCGAAGCGTCTTCGAAACAGCCGAGCGAGCCGGGCGAAAGATCTACGTGCCCTCTGGCGCCATTTTTGGCATAGATGGTGTTAAAGCAGCTAAACTTGGGGGCATCGAGGAGATAATTTTAACTACCCGAAAGCCCCCGTCTAGTCTGACTTATAGTCAATACGTAAAGGAGCGCGGCTTGGATTTGACCGATCTTCAGGAGCCTCTCGTTGTTTTCGACGGTCCAGCCCGTGAGGCGGTCAGGGCATTTCCAGAGAGCGTCAATGTTGCAGCAACGCTAAGTTTGGCGGGGATTGGATTCGATAAGACGAGGGTAAGGATAATCGCGGACCCATCGCTGAAGCTCAATGTACATGAGATCAAGGTGAGGGGTTCAGCTGGCGAGCTCATTGCAAAGGCAAGAAATGTGCCTTCTCCGGATAATCCCAAGACAAGTTACCTAGCGGCTTTATCCGCAGTTCGGATGTTACGGAATTTAACAGAAACGGTCCGAATGGGAACATAATTCGTTATGTTTATAAAGACATAACGTTAACGGCTAGGAGATGGGAAAAGTTATCCTCGCCTTGATAGCACTTGTCTTATGT
>JAWCKY010000043.1:0-8620 GCA_038851365.1 Hadarchaeales archaeon (SeqCode) | reverse complement strand
CAACAGTTTGCAGGTCTTACCTTGTCCATACTTCCACAAATATTTGTTTTCTTCATATTTTTCAAGAAAGTCGCTACTGGGATAAGATTCACAGCCGGTATAAAAGGATAGCTTTTCCAGCTAGAGGATTGCCCTTTTGTCCCCTCTGCTTGAAAAAAGGTGAATTTTTTGTTCATTTATATAGAACTTAATTTTCTTCCTTGGAACTGAATCGAAAGGTTCACTTATAAGAATTCTTATCGCGTTTTTCCCAAATTTCAAATGCAATATGCTCTCGTTTCCTAATTTTTCGATCGCCTCAAATTCACCGACGAATGTATTTTTTTGTCCTTTTTTCGGATGTATTGATACATCCTCTGGTCTGATACCTAAAATAAGTTCACTTTCCCCACTATCTTGGATCAACCTGCTCATGGGTTTATCCAATCTAAGTTCAAAGCCGTCCCCAACCAAATATCCAGATCCTTTCTTTTCGGTGAAAGAACAATCTAAAAAGTTCATCGGTGGGCTCCCTACGAAGCCGGCCACAAAATGATTTTTGGGATGTTGGTAAATGTCATCGGGTGTTGAAAACTGTTGTATTTTTCCATCTTTTAGAACGACAATCCTGTCAGCCATCGTCATTGCTTCAACTTGATCATGCGTAACATAGATAGTGGTCACGCCGAGATCTCTTTGGATGTTTTTTAATTCGATTCTCATCAGTACCCTCAGTTTGGCATCTAGGTTGCTAAGTGGCTCATCCATAAGGAATACTTTCGGATCACGGACAATCGCCCTACCCAGGGCGACTCTTTGTTTTTGACCGCCGCTCAGCTCAGCGGGTTTTCTTTCAAGCAATTCCTTAATTTGTAGCAGTTCTGCGACTTCGTTAACTTTTTTATCTATCTCTAACTTTGATAAACGCCTCATTTTTAACGGAAAAGCGATGTTTTCATAACAAGTCATATGGGGATAAAGTGCATAACTTTGAAATACCATTGCAATATCCCTCTCCCATGGCGGTAAGTCATTCACTAAAACATTGCCAATGTATATATCTCCCTCATCTTGCCTTTCTAGACCGGCTATGCACCTCAAAGTGGTTGTTTTACCACAACCTGAAGGCCCGAGTAAAACAACTAGTTCTTTATCTTTCACGCGTAGGTTTAAGTTATTTACTGCAACAATGTTGCCAAATCTCTTAGTCAATTTTTTTATTTTTACGCTTGCCAAATTGACACCTATGTGCTTTTTCTAAGTCTCAGAAATTAATTAATTTTCCGTTGTAATAAATTTTTTATCCCCATCCTAAAAATTGGGCTTAAGGAGGGAAGTGCATGATCATAGTCCCGGGACCTTCTTCTAGAGAACTAGGGTATAAAATCGCGCAGTTATTGAATGAAAAAATAATTTCCGTCGAACAGAAAACCTTTCCCGATGGCGAAAGTTACATCAGGTTTACTGAAGAAGTAAAAGGGGAGGAAGTGATCATCGTTCAAACAACGGGACCCCCGCAGGATACCAATTTAATCCAGCTACTTTTCATGCTCAGGACTTTAAAGGAACTTGGAGCTCAAAAGGTGACGGCTATTGTTCCTTATTTTGCATATGCCCGGCAAGATGAAAGATATCGCCCCGGTGAGATAGTAAGCGCGAAAATCATCATAGATTTACTGGAAAAAGCGGGAGCTGATGAATTTATTACGTTCGACATTCACAACCTAAAACTGCTTGAACATTTTAAAATCAAAGCAATCAACCTTACCGCTATGCCATTAATAGGCGAATTTTTTTCTAAGTTCAAGTTAAGAGAACCGTTCGTCTTGGCACCTGATCAGGAAAACCCCAAAAGGGCTGAAATCGTGGCTAAAATTTTGGGTTGCGATTATAGTTGGTTGGATAAATTTAGGGATAGAGTGACGGGCGAGATCAAATCGGAAATACACGAAGACTTCGATGTTATGGATAAAGATGTGGTAATTGTCGATGATATAATAAGCACTGGCAAAACCATAGTGAACGCGATCAAGATTCTCAAGGACAAGGGAGCTAAAGATATGTACGTAGGATGCACTCATCCTGTTTTAGCCCAAGGAGCATTGGAAAGGATAACGAGGGCGGGAGCAAAAGTCATCGCTGCCACGGACTCCATCAACTCAAGCATAAGTAAAATCTCTTTGGCACCTTTGGTCGCTAGTTACATAAGAAAGGCAATTTAACGATTAGAAAATCGAATTTTAAGATCGACCGAAGCTTCGCGCGTGCTTTTTTGGGTCGAATAAAGTTAGACCATTTAAAGGATGAATAAAACTAGAATCGGACTTGAGGATATGATAGCACCAGTATTGATACTACTAATAGGCTTGCTCATCGCCGCCATCTTCTCCATGGTCGGCTTGGGCGGCGGGGTCTTCATCGTGCCAATGCTCGTGCTCGGCTTTAAGCTTCCAACCCAGAGCGCCGTCGGAATAAGCTTGGCGACCATGACCTTCACCACCCTTTCGGCGACCGTCGCGTACGCGCGCCAAGGGAGGATCAACTACAAGATCGGCGTGCTGCTAGACGTCCTCGACGTGCCGGGGGCGGTCGTCGGCGCGTATGCGACTACGCTCATCGCCTCCAATTGGCTCGCGAGCTTGTTTGGGGTCCTGCTGATCGTGATCTCCGTCCTCATGTTCAGAAAGAAGGAGGTCGCTGGTCTATCCCCAAACGAGCCAGCTGGGCGGTGGAGCATGTCCGCCCGCGTTGTGGCCCTCTGCCTTCTCGCGAGCTTCGCCAGCGGGGTGGTGGCGGGCATGTTCGGGGCGGGTGGGGGTACCGTCGACGAGTCGGTCATGATCCTAGCCCTCGGCATGCCCGCCCACGCCGCGGCTGCCACCTCGATGTTCGGGATGGCCCTCACGAACTCAGCGGCGGCGATCTCCCACGGCGTGCTGGGCAACATCATGCCCGAGTACGCGATCCCCCTCATAATCGGGGGCATAGCGGGGGCGCAACTGGGACCACGGCTTTCCAAGCGGATCGCCGGTCGGACGCTCAGGAGGGCGCTCGGGGCGATCTTCATCCTGATAGGCCTACGTATGATCCTCATCCCTTACGTGGCGGCTTGAGCGCGCTTGGGCTTTATAAGCGCCCGGGAGAAACCCGTCAACGGCGAGGGGTCCCAATGGAGCTCGACGAGATCCGCTCGCGAGCGCTGCGATGGGCGCTCGCAAATGCCCTCGAGCACGAGGGCAAAGCCGACCTCAAGGCGGTCATCGGCAAACTCATGGCGGAGATGCCCGAGCTGCGCCCGCGGGCCAAAGAGATCAGGCAAATCGTGGAGCGGGTCGTGGGGGAGGTGAACCGCCTCTCGCCGGCGGAGCAACTAGCCAAGCTAGAGGAGCTCGGACCGCTGGAGGTCGCTCGCAGGAGGGAAGCGAAGGGCCTCCCCGAGCTGCCGGACGTCGATAGGTATCCGAAGGTGGTGACGCGCTTCGCCCCCAACCCGAACGGGCCGCTACACATAGGTCACGTTCGAGCAGCGCTGTTGAGCCACGAGTACGCTCGGATGTATGGGGGCAAGTTCATCCTGCGCTTCGAGGACACCAACCCGGCGAACGCCATGCTCGAGATGTACGACCTCATCAGGCTGGACCTACGATGGCTGGGCATAAAATGGGACGAGGAGTACGTGCAGTCGGATAGGCTGGAGGTCTACTATAGATATGCGGAGAAGCTCATCGCCGGCGGCAGGGCATACGTCTGCACCTGCGATGCCCCAGCTTTCAAGCGCCTCCGCGACCGAGGCGAGCCATGCCCCTGCCGGGAGCTGCCCGCGGACGAGCAGCTAAGGCGATGGAGGGGTATGCTTGAGGGCGAGTTCGGCGAGGAGGAGGCGGTGGTGAGGATCAAGACGGATTTGAAGCACCCCAACCCCGCGGTGCGCGAGTGGCCTGCGCTCAGGGTGGTGACTTTCCCCCATCCTCGAGTGGGTCGACGCTATAGGGTGTGGCCGCTGTACAACTTCTCCGTCGCCATCGACGATCACGAGATGGGGGTGACGCACGTCATAAGGGGGAAGGAGCATCTGGTCAACGAGATGCGTCAGAAAACGTTATTCGAACACCTCGGCTGGACCCCACCCGCGGCGCTGCAGTACGGCAGGCTTACGATGGCGGGCGCGATGCTGAGCAAGACGCAGATCATAAGGGGCGTCCGGGAGGGGAAGTTCTTGGGCTACGATGATCCGCGCCTCGCGACGATAGCGGCGCTCAGGCGGAGGGGCTTCTCGCCGGAGGCGGTTAGGCAGGTAATTCTCGACTTAGGGCTCACGCCCGTGGATGCGGCGCTCAGCTGGGAGACGCTCTACGCTTACAACCGCAGGTTCATGGACGCCAAGGCGAACCGCTACTTCTTCGTCGCTTCTCCCGTGAGGCTCCTGGTCCACGGCGTGCCCGGCATCGACGAGGCACGCCTGCGCCTGCACCCCAGTTACCCAGAGAGGGGCGAGCGCGTGCTCCCGCTTTTGCGCGAGGGAGACGTCCTGACCGCATACCTCGCCGGGGAGGATGCCTCGCGCCTCGAGGTGGGGACCATCTTCCGCCTGAAGGACCTGATGAACGTGGAACTTAAGTCCAAGGGCCCCCCGCTGGAGGGGGACTTTCGGGGGCTGGAGCTCATGGACGTGCCCAAGCTGCAGTGGGTGTCCGCGGGAGGGGTGGAGGTGGAGGTCTTGATGCCGGATGCCTCCCTCGTCCGCGGGCTGGCGGAGCCGTCCGTGGCTGGCCTCGAGGTCGGCGAGGTGGTGCAGTTCGAGCGCTTCGGGTTCGTGAGGGTGGACGCGGTGCAGCCCAAGATCTCGGTGGTCTATGGCCATAGGTAAAATTAAATACCCCTCGCCCACCAAAATCAATGAAAGCCCTGGCACGGTGAATGATGAGGAAGATCCGAAGGAGGTGCCTACCGTGGCGAAACCGATATACGTGAGGTTCGAGGTGCCCAAGGAGCTCGCGGACAGGGCGTACGAGGCGGTAGAGAGGGCGCGCGACACCGGGAAGCTCCGCAAGGGCACGAACGAGACGACCAAGGCGGTCGAGCGGAAGAAGGCTGCGCTCGTGGTGATAGCGGAGGACGTGGAACCGGCGGAGATAGTCGCCCATCTGCCAGCGCTCTGCGAGGAGAAGGGCGTGCCCTACATATACGTGCCCAGCAAGCGAGAGCTGGGGGCGGCGGCGGGCATAGACGTCTCCGCCGCGGCGGTGGCGATAGCGGAGGCCGGCGAGGCCGAGGAGCTCGTGAAGGAGATCGTGGACAGGCTCAAGGAAATCAAGAAGTGAGGGGCATGGAGGCTGAGCTAGGCATACCAGCGGAGGTCATAGAGATCCGCGGGCGAACGGGCATAACTGGCGAGATACTTCAGGTGAAGTGTAGAATACTCGAGGGCCGGGACAAGGGCAGGATCATCACGCGCAACGTCAAGGGTCCCGTGAGGGTCGGCGACATCCTGATGCTCAGGGAGAGCGAGAGGGAGGCACGCGAGATAAAGGTGCCGTAGATGCCCGCCGCGCGGAAGTGCTCCTTTTGCGGTGGCAGGGTCGAGCCCGGGACGGGTTTGATGTTCGTCAAGCGCGATGGCACCATCCTGTTCTTCTGCTCGAGCAAGTGCGAGCGAAACCATCGCCTGGGCAGGAGGCCTCATAAGGTTCGCTGGACCGAGCACTTCAGGAAGGCGAAGGGGAAGTAGATGGAGCGAACCTTCGTGATGATAAAGCCGGACGCCACCTCGAGGGGCCTCATAGGGAAGGTCATCGCTAGGCTGGAGGAGGAGGGTCTCAGGGTAAAGGCGATGAAGATGCTCCTCGTCGACAAGGCGACGGCGGAGCGACTATACGAGGTGCACAAGGGCAAGCCCTTCTACGATGGCTTGGTCGAGTACATCACGTCCGGGCCTGTGGTGGCGATGGTGCTCGAGGGGGAGGATGCCGTCGCGAGGGTGAGGAGGGTGATAGGCGCGACCGACCCCTCGAAGGCGGAGCCGGGAACCATAAGGAGGGAGTTCGGGCTCGGCATACGGGAGAACGTCGTCCACGCCGCCGACTCGCCCGAGAACGCCAGGCGAGAGATAGGGATATTTTTCAAAGAATCGGAGATCCTCCCAGAAGGTTAGCTGGAAATAAACCGATCAGGATAAGATTGGCGATAGAACCCTTTATCCTCTAGTTTCCTCGTGAAAAAGCCGGCGCCCATTCCCATTTACGACGCTTGTTCTATTTGAGACATGCTCGATCTCCTGTCCTATTTAGGACACTGACCATTTGCGACACTCCGCTCTTCGCGCTCAAAAGCTGGCCCACGTTGCGACGGCGTTCGTCGTCCTATTTGTGACACTTGTATTTTCCACTGTCCTATTTGGGACATCGCCGCGAGGATGGTGCGGTTAAACCCGCCGAAGAGCAACGCCGTATGTCCTATTTGTGACACCAGCCATCCTACTTGAGATACCACGAGCAACCCCCCTCTAGCTCCCATGTCCTATTTAGGACATCGCCCTTTTCGCGCGCCGGCTTCAGCTATAAATCGAAAGCAGCCGCCATAAAATTGGGCATGAAAGATGACCGCGAGGAAGATCCGTCAGCCGATAATCTCCGTGCTCGGCCACGTCGACCACGGCAAGACCACGCTCCTCGACAAGATCAGGGGGACCGCCGTCGCCGCAAGGGAGCCGGGGCAGATAACGCAGTGGATAGGTGCCTCCGAGGTCCCCGTCTCGGTGATAGAGAAGGTGTGCGGCAGGCTCATCAGCTCGCTCGGCATCAAGCTCACCATCCCGGGCCTCCTGTTCATCGATACCCCCGGCCACGAGGCCTTCACCAACCTCCGCCGCCGAGGCGGGGCGTTGGCCGACCTCGCCGCCCTCGTGGTGGACGTGACCGAGGGTTTCATGCCTCAGACGCTGGAGTCCCTCACCATCCTGAAGTCCTACCGGACGCCCTTCATGCTGGTGGCGAACAAGATCGACAAGATCCCCGGCTGGCGCTCGATGCCCGACGCGTGCTTCCTCGATTCGTTCGTTAGGCAGCGAGAAGAGGTAAAGAGGGCGCTGGACGACGAGGTCTACGAACTCGTCGGGAAGCTCCATGAGCTTGGCTTCGAGGCGGAGCGCTTCGACCGGGTGAGCGACTTTCGGAGGCAGGTCTGCATAGTGCCGACGAGCGCGAGGACGGGCGAGGGCATACCCGAGGTGCTGGCGGTGCTCGCCGGGCTGGCCCAGCGCTTCCTCGAAAAAGAGCTGACGATCGAGGTCAGCGGCCCCGCGCGAGGGACCGTGCTGGAGGTGAAGGAGGAGGTGGGCATGGGCACCACCATCGACGTGATAATCTACGACGGAACGCTCGCGAGGGGGGATCAATTCGTGGTGGGGGGGCTGGACAGGGTGATCAGGTCCAAGGTGAGGGGATTGCTCCAGCCCAAACCCCTCGACGAGATCCGAGACCCCGAGGACAGATTCAGGCCCGTCGAGAGGGTCTTCGCCGCGGCAGGGGTGAAGGTGATAGCCCCTAGCTTGGAGGGCGCGGTCGCTGGGGCCCCCTTCTGGGTCATCCAGGATGAATCGGACGTGGAGAGATTTCGGGACGAGCTCCAGCGGGAGATGGAGCGCGTGCGCATTCAAGCTGACGTGACGGGCATCGTGCTGAAGGCGGATGCCCTGGGCTCTCTCGAGGCGCTTGAGGGCCAGCTGAGGGAGCGTGGGATAACCATCAGGCGAGCTGACATAGGCGACGTCTCGAGGCGGGACGTGGTGGAGGCGGCGACGGTCGCCGCCAGCGATCCGCTGCTTGGAGTGGTGCTCGCCTTCAACGTCAAGGTGCTGCCAGACGCGCAGCAGGAGGCGGAGAGGCAAGGGGTGACCGTCCTGCGGGATGACATCATCTACAAGCTGATGGAGACCTACGAGGCGTGGAGCAGGCAGAAGCGGGAGGAAGTTCGGGCGAGACGCCTGGACGCCTTCATAAGGCCGGGCAAGTTCATGATCAAGCCAGGCTTCGTGTTCAGGAGAAGCCGCCCGGCGATAGTGGGCGTGGACGTGCTCGGGGGGGTGATCAAGCCCAAGTATCCTGTCATGCGCAAGGACGGCCGACCCGTCGGGGTGATCCACGAGCTCCAGAAGGAGAAGAAAACCCTGCCGGAGGCGAGGTTGGGCGATGAGCTCGCGGTGTCCATCGAGGGAGCCATCGTCGACCGACACATCAAGGAGGGGGATGTCCTATACGTGGATGTGCCGAGGGACCACGCCCTAGCCCTAAGGACCGAGCTCAAGGACCTGCTGACGGGCGATGAGCTCGCGGTCTTGGACGAGATAATCGCCATCAAGCAGCGCGAGGACCCAACGTATGGGGTGATGTAACAGGGATGGACCTCTTCGGCGGCCCAAATTTTGATGGATTGACGAAGGTATGGGTAGCCTTAAAGGGGGATATGAAAAATGTTTAGGGCTGAAGGGTGAGACGATGGCGTTCAAGGTCGTGGTCTCCGATCCAGAGACGGGCAGGAGCTACCAGCTCGAGGCTAAGGAGCCGGAGGCGCGAAGGCTTGTGGGCCTGGGCATAGGCGATAAGTTCGATGGGGCCATCGTCGGGCTGCCCGGCTACGAGCTCCA
>JAWCKY010000042.1:0-6776 GCA_038851365.1 Hadarchaeales archaeon (SeqCode) | reverse complement strand
GTCTGTGGGTAATGCAAGAAATGCGCGCGTGTGTCTACCCGCTTCTGGATGCTGGTGAGCGGCACGCCGAGCGCCTGCTTCGCCATATTCGCGCCATATGTATTGCGAGGTGATTGGTTGTGTTCCGCATATGGGATCAAAGCCGCGCTGATCCCAAGGATCGAAAGTGGATTGAGCTCCAGATGGGTATGTTCAGGAGTCAAGGAATCCAACGATACTGCTATGTACGCATTCTCCTCCTCTTCTGCATCTAGGTATTCTATTACTCCGCTGCGGATCAGATCCGACCACTTCAGCTCTCGCGTCCTAATCTTCCTGATATGTTCCTGCGTCAAGAGCGGTTTTCCACCGGCGACAATTATCAATGGCCTTCGAACCCTGCCCGAATCTGTGTTTATTATCACCTCATTTGTGTCCTCCCGATAGGCGATGTTCACCTGCTCATCCAGGTTTCCCCTGCGGCGATGTTGTCTCAACTCCGCGGCTAACATCTGCCCATTATCTGTTACTCCCACCAAGCGCCCATTGATGTAAACGCTTGCCCTTCCTCGCCGCTCGCTGCCCTTTTGTACCTTGATCACGCCGAGCTTGTACAAAAGGTGCTCAACTTTTTCCTCATCGGTGCCCGTCGAGATCTCAGCTAGCAACGCGAGGTTTTTCACCAAACCGCAGTTAGGCCCTTCGGGCGTCTCCGAGGGACAAATCTTGCCCCAATGTGTGGGGTGTAGATCTCGCGCCTCGAAGTGTGGCTGGCTACGACTCAACGGTGAAACCACGCGGCGGAGGTGCGATACAGTGGCGATATAGTTCGTCCTGTCCAAAAGTTGGCTGACGCCGGTCCGCCCCCCTGGCCAGTTGCCCGTGGCTAGCGCATGCCTGATGCGCTCGGTGAGCACGTCCGCCCTTGCCGCCGTCCTGACGTTCGGCTCCCGACCTCGGGCGTGGGCGCGCTCGAGTTGATATTTTATATCACGGGTCAAGTTTATGAAAGCCAGCCTAAACACGTTTTCAAGCAGATCTCCGGCCAGCTTTAGGCGCTTATTGGCGTAATGGTCCTTATCATCGACGTCCCTTCTCCCTAGCGCCAGCTCTATAACGCGCTCGGCCATACGGCCAAGATAATAGGCTTTTTGAATCCGGTCAGTCGGACGCGAGCCTATGTGCGGCAATAAGTACCTATCCAAAACCTCCTGCGCGCGCTGTAGTCTGTATTCCTTAGTTTGCCCTATCGCGACCCTGCGACCGATTAAATCGAGCGCCTCTTCTTTCGTTTTCACCTCGACGGCTTCTTGGAGGTTCTCCAAGAGCTCCTTGGCTATCTCGGGATCATCCGAAACCGCATCGACTATCTCCTTATCGCTCTCAAGGCCAAGGGCTCGCATCAGCACCACAAACGGCACGTGCCCGGGCATACCGGGAAAAGAAACCCGCAGCAAACCATCCTTCTTGCGCTCAACAATGACAAGTGCCCTAAACCCGCGATGGGTTGAAAATACCTTCGCCACCTCTGTCGCCATGCGCTCGTCGCGCTCGACTAAGATCTGGTTGGAAGCGAGATCCTCCTGCGTAACTATTACCCTTTCCGAACCGTTTATTATGAAATATCCGCCGGGGTCAAGGGGATCCTCGCCAGCTGCGATCAACTCCTCCCTGCTCATTTTGCTCAAAGGACATATCTTCGATTTTAGCATCACCGGCATCTCGCCTATGTGGACCTCGACCGGCTCACGTTCCTGGCCCCTTACGACCGGAATCATCTCCAAGTATATGGGGGCTGAGTACGTGAGATTGCGCAGCCTAGCCTCGTTAGGCAATATCTGCCGTCGAGAGCCATCCGCTTCTTTCACAGACGGCTTTTCCAGCCTTATGCGACCGAATTTGATATCCAAACCCTCTATCTCAAGCTGAATGCCGCCTATCTCGTCGATGACCTGTTGAAGCTTGTGCTCGATGAAATCGTTATAGGAATCCAAATGCTGTCTGACAAGCCCTTTTTCCTCGAAAAAGGCTTCAACCAACGGCCAAGTATCCCATTTCATCTCCAAGTTGCCACCCCTCACCCTTCAATCACGTATCTATAAACTATTGCCTTCCCCGCTGTGGGACTATCTCGGGTGATCCTGACGATATCCCCAGGCTTCGCGCCGATCGCCCTGGCGGCGGGGTCGGACGCTTTAATGAGGGGAAGCTGATGCGGTGTTACTTTAAACTTTTCGAGCACTTGACGTGCCTCCTCGGGCGACAGCACCTCGTGCTTTGGCACGAGCACGTGCTTTCTTACGTCGAACTCCACCATTCCGCCTCGCCTCCAGAAGCCGTCTCCCCACACGGGCCCGGAGGGATTCGAACCCTCGACTCCCGGCTTAAAAGGCCGGTGCGCTAGCCAGACTGCGCCACGGGCCCCACCAGAACGAGGAAATACGGCCAAAACTTATCATACCGTTTGTTTAAAAATTGTGGTAATAGCATTTAAGGTTTTCTAGTTTTAAAAATGGGCCCCGAAGGGCAAACACCCGGGCTCAAAAATGGCGCCCATCGGCGGGGCTAACCCCTTGGCCGGGATTTGAACCCGGGTCGCGGCCTCGACAGGGCCACATGATAGTCCGGTCTACACCACCAGGGCCCAAACATAAAATTAATCGAACGATAATAAATGTTACCATGTTGAGCATCCAAGAGTTGATCAATTAATTGTCCTATGAAATTTCTCGACGATCAAAAACTTAAAATGAAAAGCGAAGCGGGCTGGCAGCGTCTCGGGCTTCCCACGGGCTCGCGCACCGTAGTACAACCCGAATCGCTGGCGGGCTTAACTTCCGGGATCTAACGAGTCCGGGTGTTTCCCCGCCGCTTTGACCGCCAGCCCGATATTGTCTGACTTCTTGTGTAATAAAAACGTGACGCAATACCGAACTCTATACGCAAAATGAGTGCTCATAGGTGGAAAAAAACTGCTGAATGGAGTGGTCCCGCGGGGGAGAATTTCAGCGGTTGACGCCTTTGAACTCCCGACATGCCGGTTTCAGCGTGGCTTGGTCTTTGGCCCGCCTCTCGGCGTACAGCCGGCCACTCTAACCAGGCTGAGTTACCGCGGGACCCATGTTTAATTCTAAGGGAGCTCCTTTAAAGTTTTTATGAGCCTAACCCTGCGCACTTGGGAGCGAGCTTACATTGCTTAATTTTTTAATGTCATCTATCCGCGCTTTCTTGGGGAACAAGAAATTCGTGCAGTCTTTTTATGGCGTCCATTTTGTCCCTTCGTCCGATCTCGGCCTCCTTTATGGCCTGTTCTAAAACTTCGGCCGTCTTTCGATACGTGGGCTTGTCTACGGGATACGGCACGCCATCTTTGCCTCCATGTGCAAAGCTGAAACGGATGGGATCGCGCCAGGACGGAGCTTTTCCGTATATTAGGTCCGAGACCAACGCAAGCGCCCTGACCGCCTTGGGTCCGATGCCTCGGATGGCCACGAGTTCCTCATAGTTCTCCGGCTGGATCTCGTAGGCCCGCTTAAGGGCCGCCATGGTTTGCTCGGTCAACCTAGTTATCGCATGCCGCGTTGGCATGACCAGTTTTAGCACCTGAGGAGATCGCTGAAGGTACTCATCTAACGAGCGTTGCTCAACTTCCCGGACGTATCGCAATAGGTGGCGCGGATTATCCCGAACCAAATCCACGCTTGTCTGCCTAGCCTCCTCGCTCTCGCTCGCCGTCATGTCGAGTACGACCTGCTCTTGGCGGTCGCCCACGATGCCATGGTGCGGCTCCTCGACAAAGCTCTTTACGTCGTCCGATAACCAATGATAGCGCCTCGCTAATCTATCGTGCATCCCCTGTTGTACCACCACCCAATTGCCATCCTCGCTAACCACGAAACAATGATGGTAAAGCTGATAGCCATCCTGTAGGCAGGCGTTGTCTACCTTCGCGGCCATTCGGCTGGCGTATTTCAGCCTTTCGACCTCAGCTGACGATATGGAAAACACGTCGGCGAGCTTTTCTATTTCCTCCGGAGTTCGCTTGGAGACCTTGCCCTTTCCCCCACATACAGCGATGCCGAGCTCTTCCGGTTTGAGCGCCTCCTTTAATGCACCCATAGTCACGGTAGTTAGCCCGGAGCTATGATAGTCGTAGCCAAGCACGCAGCCCAACGATTGAAAGAAGAACGGATCAGCCAGCCTTCGCAAGAATTCTTCCCTCGAATATTCCCGAACGATTGCGGTCACTATATGTTTAGCTAGCTCCGTCATTTGCTTAAACAGCCAAGGAGGACACTTCCCCCCATGCAGGGGTAACTCGGCGACGCCGGTCCTCTTCATAAAATCATAAAAATATCGCTTTTTTAAGCTAAAAGCGAATTGCAAAGAAAGATATTATACACTAAACCTGACCTGAAATCTTCGACGGATTGCGGATTTACCGCTATTAGTCATTTTAACAGGTAATAACCCGCTGCCTTCTGCCGCGCGACCCTTTTTGCAAAGCCCTTCGATACTAGTTCCATTAAGGCGTTGTTCGTCATACCCTTGGGCAAACCGCTCGCACGCATGATGTCGTCCGCAGTTTTCAAAGCATCGGGGCTGGTCGCGCCCAACTTCTTCATCGCCTCGTACACCTTCTTACCGGCCGGCGTCAATTCCTGCATTTTTCCTCACCTCGATTTTCGCCTTTTCCCTCCGATGCTCAGCTTAAAATCTTTATCTATTTCTAAGCTCATATCCAAAGCCGGTGCCCTAAACGTCATATAGCTAGAAGATATTATATCTATTCCACTGGCCGCGTACTCCGTAACATTTTCAGGGTTGATTTCCCCAGATGCCTCGAGTAACACTTTTTCTCGCAACTTAAGTTCAGCTAACAACTTCACAGCATGGCTTATCTCAGCGGGGGTCATGTTGTCAAACATGATTATATCGGCTCCGGCCTTCGTTGCCTCAAGCGCCTCCTTTGGATTATTTACCTCGATCTCAATTTTCTTAGAAAAACCCGCCTCCTTCGCGCGTCGAACTGCCTCTGCTATTCCACCCACCAACTTGATGTGGTTATCCTTGATCAACACGCAATCGTCCAGCCTAAATCTATGGGTATCGCCTCCCCCCAACTTGACCGCGCGTTTATCAAAGTATGCAAACAAGGGCACGACTTTCCTAGTCGCCGCAATGATGATGTCTGGTTTGACCTTTCTGGCCCTCTCAACCATTTCACGGGTCGCGGTGGCCACCCCGCTCATCCTCATCAATAGGTTCAAAGCCGTTCTTTCGGCGGTCAAGATTGACCTAGCTGGACCCTTCACCCTCATCACAATTTCTCCCGGCATGATAAGGTCCCCCTCTGACTTTAGGGGTTCCGCATGAGCGCCCGTTATCCCAAAAGCTGTAGCTGCCTCAATCATGCCCGCAAGGATCCCTCGCTGCTTTGCGATGATTTTGGCCGTGATCGTCACATCTGGTGGCACGAGCGCCTCCGTGGTCAGATCCCCATACCCTATATCTTCGGATAACATTTCCTCGATCTTTTTCCTTGCTTGTATGTTAATCACGTGTAGCCCTCCCCGATATCTCCAACATGCGCTCGATCGCCTCGCGGGCACGGCGAGCAACCTTAGGTTGCACGCGGACTTTATATTTTTCATCACGTAGGGCAAGGTAAACTTTTTGTAGGGTATGTTTCTTCATCTGCTTGCATATCGCGGAACTAAGGGCTGGAATGAACTCTTTGCTTGGATTTTCACGTCTTAACCTTTCCAACATCCCTACCTCTGTGCCTATGATGAAGCGTTTCGCGGGCGATGCCTTCGCGCGGATGAGCATCTGACTGGTGCTACAAATGTGCGTAGCTAGCTGTTGAACCTCCGGATCGCACTCGGGGTGCACGAGCACCTCAGCGTCTGGATATTTTTCCTTCAGGAAGGCGATGTCCGCGGGCGTGAACATTTTATGCACATAACAGTACCCATCTTCTGGAATGGGTATTACTCTTTTGTCCGTGCGACGTTGAGTAAACCAAGCTAAATTGCGATCCGGTCCAAACAATATCTCTTCTTCATCGAGGGCGTCCACCACTTGGGGGGCGTTGGCGGATGTACACGTAACGTCCGCCTCCGCTTTCGCCTCAGCAAGGGTGTTTACGTACAACACCACAGCGGCGTTCGAATGCTTCCTTCGCGCCTCCCGCACCAAGTTTGCAGGGAGCTGCGCGGCCATCGGACATCTCGCTTGTGGGTCCGGAATCAATACCGTCTTATCTGGGTTCAACAGGGCCGCCATCTCAGCCATGAAATTCACGCCACAAAGTAGGATTACCTCCGCATCGACCCTCGCCGAATATCGGGCCAAATCGAGTGAGTCCCCTACATAATCCGCCAGCTGCTGAATTTCGGGGCGCTGGTAGTTATGTGCAAGAATAACGGCTTTCCTTCTTTCCTTTAGCCCCGCTATCTTACGGTTTAGATCTTTGACGCTCATTTACGTCACCATATTCAGTAGCTAAGGCTTTGCCACCATAACCTCCGTAGCTTTGATCACCGCCAAGACGCGGTCGCCTTCTTTGAGTTCCAACGCGTCGGCTGCCTCCCTCGTTATGTAAGCCGTCAATGTCGATGGCTCCACGGCGATCTTCACCTTTGCCCCAATCTCGCCCAGCTCGACCTCTTTAATAACGCCTTTCAACCTGTTTCTTGCGGATAATTTCGTGGAAATATCCTCCCAAAAGGTTTTTTCCCGCACTATCTCCTCAAGCGCCTCCCTCATCCTCCTATAGTCTTCCACCAGCGCCC
>JAWCKY010000041.1:0-8194 GCA_038851365.1 Hadarchaeales archaeon (SeqCode) | reverse complement strand
CAAAACTTGGTTATAGCAATGGTGGTTGCGATGAGCATGGGTGCCAGGGGTGAGTTCGCCGCTAGAAAAGTAAGTCGCGATCGGCGAAGGTTTAGGTGGAAGGATGCTGATTACAAGCGGCGCATGTTACGGCTAGATGAGAAAGCTGATCCATTGGAGGGCGCTCCGCAGGCTAGGGGCATCGTTTTGGAAAAAGTTGGAATCGAGGCCAAGCAGCCAAACTCAGCGATAAGGAAATGCGTTAGGGTTCAGTTGATCAAAAACGGGCGACAGGTAACGGCCTTTGCCCCTGGCGATGGTGCGATAAATTTCATAGATGAGCATGACGAGGTGATCATCGAAGGTATAGGCGGCGCGAAGGGAGGCGCGAAGGGGGACATCCCGGGCGTACGGTATAAGGTGGTGAAGGTTAACGGTGTTTCACTTAAGGAATTGGTGAAGGGTCGAAAAGAGAAACCGACGCGGTGATGACGTGGAATTTAAATATTTCGGAAAGTGGGGGGTCAGCGATATTCAAATAAAGGATAAAGGCTTGGAGCGGTATATCCGACTACAGCCCAACCTCGTTATTCATTCGGGAGGTAGACACGCCAGTAGGCAATTCGGTAAAGCAGAGGTCCCAATAGTTGAACGGTTGGTAAACAAGGTGATGCGCTCGGGGCCAGGGGTTAGGAAGCTTGGGGGCAGGTTTATCCGCGGCGCCGGTGCGTGCGGCAAGAAACATAAAGCCTACAATATCGTGCGGAAGGCATTTGAAATAATCGAGCAACGAACGAAGAAGAACCCTATTCAGGTGCTAGTGGATGCGATACAGAACGCAGCTCCTAGGGAGGAAACGACGAGGGTTAGTTACGGAGGTATAACTTACCACATCGCTGTGGATTCTGCTCCACAGAGGAGACTGGACATAGCGCTTAAAAATTTGGCTGCCGGGGCGTTCGCGGCGTCCTTTAACAGCAAGAAGCCCATCGAAGAGTGTCTTGCGGACGAAATCATACTCGCCGCGAACTACGACATGAAGAGCTTTGCCATAGCGAGGAAGGAGGAGACGGAGCGAATCGCGAAGGGGGCAAGGTAGACTCCGAAATGCTTTTTAATAACCCTATTGAGTTATATTGAACGAACTGATGGAGGAGATATGCGATGGCAAAGCCGCATCTGAACTTGGTCGTGATCGGCCACGTGGATCACGGGAAGTCTACCCTATTGGGCCGGATGCTGTACGAAAAGGGCTTGGTCGACGAGGCCATGATCAAGAAATTCGAGGAAATGGGTGATAAGGGGAAGACCTTTAAGTTTGCTTGGGTGATGGATTCCCTCAAGGAAGAGCGAGAGCGGGGTTTGACAATAGATCTCGCCCACCAGAAATTCGAGACGGACAAGTATTACTTCACAATCATCGACGCCCCCGGCCACAGGGACTTCGTCAAGAACATGATAACCGGCGCTAGCCAGGCGGATGCTGCTGTGCTCGTAGTGGCGGCCGACGACGGCATAATGCCCCAGACGCGAGAGCACGCAGCGCTGGCCTTCACGCTGGGCGTGGGGCAGCTCGTCGTGGCGATAAACAAGATGGACTTGGTCGGGTATAAGCAAGACGTGTTTGAGAAATTGAAGTCCGAAGTGATCGATCTGCTTAAAGGGATAGGCTACAAAAATCCGGAAAGATTCGTTTTCGTGCCCACGGCCGCTTTCCATGGCGACAACGTCACCAAGCGAAGCGAGAAGATGAGCTGGTACACTGGACCAACCTTCATCGAGTCTCTCGACGTCTTCACGGTGCCGGAGAAGCCCATCGACAAACCCCTGCGCATCCCTGTGCAGGACGTATACTCCATAACCGGCGTCGGCACGGTGCCCGTTGGTAGGGTCGAGACCGGTGTGCTCAAGGTAGGCGACACCGTCGTCTTCGAACCGGCAGGCGTAAGTGGTGAGGTCAAATCGATAGAGATGCATCATGAACCCATCCCCCAAGCCATACCCGGTGATAACATAGGTTTCAACGTGAGGGGCATAGAGAAGACAGCGATAAGACGAGGGGACGTCGCGGGCCATCCGAAAGCCCCACCGACGGTCGTTAGGGAGTTCACGGCACGCATAGCTGTCTTGCAGCACCCCACGGCTATAGCAGCGGGCTATACACCCGTCTTCCACGCGCACACGGCGCAGGTGGCCTGTACGATAAGCGAGATAGTTCAAAAGCTGGATCCGAAAACGGGACAGGTCCTAGAGGAGAGACCACAATTCATAAGGAAGGGTGACATGGCGACGATTAAGGTCACGCCGACTAAGCCTATGGTGATAGAGAAGGCGACCGAGATCCCACAGTTAAGCCGCTTCGCGATCCGCGATATGGGCATGACAATCGCGGCCGGGGTTTGCATTGACCTAGTGCGGGCGAAATAGACCGCTAAAATCTTTTATCCTAAGCCCACTATTAAAGGTGGGATGTCGATGCAAAAGGCTAGGATACGGTTGTCTAGCACCGATCCGAAGAAGCTAGACGAGGTATGCAAGCAGATCTCTGCGATAGCCGAGCGGACAGGCGTCAACATGTCAGGTCCCGTGCCGCTCCCCACAAGGCGGATAGTCATCCCCACCAAGAAGGCCCCGGACGGCGAAGGCACTATAACTTGGGACAAGTGGGAGCTGCGGATACACAAGCGCCTCATCGACATGGAGGCCGACGAGCGAGCGATGCGTCAGATCATTCGCGTTCAGGTGCCGGAAGAGGTCAAAATCGAGATCGAATTTAAGTCCTAGTTTTCTCAAAGCGAATTTTGCTAATTAATAACCTCCCGATTTAGTATCGGGCGGAAATGGCATATACCTAAAAAGCGGAAGGTACTTTGGTGCCGGGGTAGCCAAGCCAGGTAAGGCGTCGGATTTGAGATCCGATGGCCCATCGGGCCTCCTGGGTTCAAATCCCAGCCCCGGCGCTTTGAAGAGCGTGGTCAAAATGAGGATCGGGTTTATCACCGTCTCCTCGACTTTACCGGGCCAACTTGAAGTTGGAAGAAGGTTGATGCTGCAGGCATCTAGCCTTTTGAGCGAGTTCGAGCGGGATCTGGAGATATCGGATTTGGTAACAAATCCGGCGAATGCCGAGACCATCGCGAAGGATCTCAAGGGCAAGATATCCGGCGCGATCGTCGTCGTCGCTACCGGGGGGACAGAAAGGTCTGTGGAGGTGATAGCGGCCAATTTAGGAGTTCCGGTTTTGATCTTGGCAAACCCATTTAACAATTCGTTGGCATCCTCGCTAGAGGTATATGCTGTCTTGCGCGAGCGGGGCTTAGCTGTTAAACTTCTCTATTCGCCGTTAGATCCAAACATCGTTCCTGCCATCAAGTCCTTCGTCCGAATTTGTAGGACCATCTACAGGCTTAGAGAAAGTAGGCTGGGACAAATCGGCGAATCCTCGCCTTGGATATTGACGAGCAAAGGTAGCGATCTCATTAAGGAGAAGATCGGCCCGGGGGTCGTTCGCTTAGAGGTGGCGGAGCTATTGGCCCTCGCCGCGAGAGCCGACCCAAGCGATGCCGAAAAGCTCGCGGGAGAATTGAAAAGCAAGTTCGGAGGTATGGTGGAACCCTCGATGGAGGACCTGATAAATGCCGCGAGGGTTTACTTGGCGATGAGGGAGATCGCCTCGAGGCACGGTCTTTCGGCGATCACCGTTAGGTGCTTCGATTTGGTCGATCATGGCCTGACGGGTTGCATCGGCATGAGTTTGTGTAACGACCTTGGGATCGTGGCTGGCTGCGAGGCTGACTTAGATGCCGTGCTTACGATGATGATCATCTCCTTTCTGACGGATGAGCCTTGCTGGATGGCAAATGTTGTGAGGGTGAATGAGGGCACGAACACGGTAACATTGGCCCATTGCACGATCGCCACGAAAATGCTTGCCGATGTCAAAAGATCTGCCCTAAGAAGTCACTTCGAATCCGGGAAGTGCGTGAGCATTCAGGGGCCCTTGAAAGGCGCGGATGTGACGATCGCGAGGCTAGGCGGCAGGAAGCTGGAGAAGATGACCATAGCCACCGGAAAGATCATCGGGTGCGACCTGAGAGATCCTGGCCTTTGCAGGACCCAAGCCGAGGTCAAGTTGGATGGGATGGTTGAGGATCTAATAGCTAACACCCTCGGCAACCATCAGGTTCTAGCATATGGGAAGTTAAAACCCATACTTCTGGACTTCTGCAGGTTCAAGGGCATAGAGCCCATAGTTATATGAGCTTGCTCCGCGGCGGCACCAGCATCATCCTTCGAATGATCTGATCTAGGTTTACGCCTATGTCCCCTCCATCCCTCAGTTGATTGACCATGAGTAAGGTATCCAACCCGATCTCGATCATATCACGTTCCATCCTCTTTTTGTCCTCTTTGCTCACCGCCACCGCCTCTACCTCCGGAGCTGACGCTATCACCGCCAACAGATTGCCGACCATCACGCGATCGTCCCTGCGCCCCTCGTAGAAATCGCGCATGATGCAGTACACCGAGAACTCCATCTCGCTGGCGAGCACGCCCATTCGCCTGTAGGATGCAAGCTTCGCGGTCATAAGTTCTTTGGAGGGAGAGAACTGGGGCGTCTCCACGAAGTAAAGGTCGTCCTTGGCGTGGATTATCCCCACCCACAGCTTCTCGCCTAGCTTGTAGTTATGCTTCTCCGCCGCCGCGACCATCACCGGCAGCAGAGCGGGATCAGCGACCGCGGGGTATTCCGGCCCTACCGCTGCGCGGGTGGTCATCTCGTCCCTCACCACGCCAGAGCTTATCACCAAGTGCCCTACCTTGACGAAGGGCTGGAGGCTGCCCGAGGTGCCGAGCCGCAACATGACGATCGGACCCTCTGCGGCCTCGATCGCCTCGGGCAGGACCACGGCCGTGCTTGCCGGACCCATACCCGTGGCGAACGCTGAGACGGGGAGGCCCTTGTACCTCCCGTTCACGACGGTCATCTTCCTGTCACCCTCGATCACCTCAGCATCATCGAGGTACTCAGCTACCTTGAGCACTCGTCCGGGCGAGCCAGCAGTGAGGATATTGGGGTTGATGCGGTCTATTTCCAAATGGTAGGCCTTACCGTCCGCGGTTCTAAACGTGATCTTCTCATATTTCATCGGTCACCCTCCTGCCACTAGTCTTTCCTCCCTTTAAAGTTTTGATACCAAAAACAGCAAGCTTAAAGGATTCGCCGGGCAAAAAAATCGTGGTGATCATCTGAGACCTGCTGTGAGCGAGGCAAGGAAAGGCAGGAAGCCTAAGATGGGGGAGGTCCTGGTTAAGGCAGAGGGCATCTGCAAGGGCTTTCCCGGTATCTGGGAGCACTTAATTTTAGATCACATAGACTTCGACGTGAGGGCAGGTGAGGTCCACGCCCTTTTAGGGGAAAACGGTGCGGGAAAGACGGTTCTCGCCAACATCCTTTCTGGGTTTTATTCCCTCAGCGAGGGCAAGATATACGTCAGGGGGAAGCCCGTCGTCTTCAAATCGCCTAGAGATGCCCTGAGGCACGGCATCGGCATGGTCCACCAGGAGTTCACTTTAGCTAGGCCCCTGACGGTCGCGGAGAATGTCGCGTTGGGCCTTTCCGCGTCCAACTTTTCGCTTCCCCTTCCCCAAGTGGAGAGGAGGATCAGGGAGCTCTCCGAGAGGTATGGCTTAAAAGTGGATCCAAAGGCAAGGATAGAGGAGCTTTCGGCGGGAGAGCAGCAACGCGTGGAGATACTCAAGGTCCTTTATCACGAGCCCCAAGTCATCATCTTGGACGAGCCCACCTCCGTGCTCACCCCCGCGGAGGCCAAAAGCTTGTTCTCCGTCCTCCGCTCCATGGCCGAGGAAGGACGTGGCATAGTGTTCATCACCCATAAATTAGAGGAGGTGTTCGAGGTCAGCGATCGCGTCACCGTGCTCAGGCTGGGAAAGCTGATCGGGACTAGAAAAACCTCGGAGACGAACAGGAGGGAGTTAGTGAGGATGATGATGGGCAGAGAGGTCGCGTTTCGACCCAAGAGGAAGCCAATCAGGCCGGGCAGGGTGGCGCTCGAGGTCCGGGGCCTCCACGTGCGCAACGAGAAGGGACTGTTGGCGGTCAAAGGGGTCTCCTTGATCGTGAGAGAAGGGGAGATCTTGGGCATCGCCGGCGTGGCAGGCAACGGGCAGAGCGAGTTGGTTGAGGCTATCGCCGGCCTGAGAAGGGTGGAGAAGGGCAAGGTCCTCGTGTTCGGAAAGGATATGACCAACAGCTCCCCTTACGAGCTGATAAAGGCCGGGGTGGCTCATATCCCCGAGGAGCGTAGGCGGGTGGGAGTAGCGGAGGGCATGACCTCTGCGGAGAATTTCATCATGAAGGATTATCGAAAATCGCCCTTCTCGAAGTGGATGTTCCTCAACCTCCCTTACATCACCAAACATGCCGAGAGGTTAGTTTCGGAATATGATATCATGGTGCCAGATCTCTGGCGGACAGAGACGAGGATACTTTCAGGCGGTAACATCCAAAGGTTAATCCTCGCCAGGGAGACTTGGTGGGAGCCGCGATTGATAATAGCTGTTCATCCTACTTACGGACTAGACCTCAAGGCCCTAAAACATACCCATGATCTATTTCTGAAATTAAAGGAGAAGGGAACTGCGATCCTTCTTGTGTCAGAGGATTTGGATGAGGTGATATCGCTCAGCGATCGCATCGCGGTGATATTTGAGGGAAAGATCGTCGGAGAGGTAAAGGCGGAAGAAGCTAGAATAGAGGAAATTGGGCTAATGATGGCTGGCTCTGTGAGGAGATAGTGTAGTATATATATATTATTTAAACACCCTAATGTAAAAAGCGGGTGATTGGATAGGTAAGCTTTTAGAAGAAAGGGCTATCACCAAAGCCGCAGCGATTTCTATAGCAATAATCGTAATCGTCGTAGTAGGCATAGGCGCATACGTCCTCACGAGGCCACCGGCGAAACCCAAGTTCAAGATCGCGGTGGTCTCGGACATCGGCGGGAGGGGCGATCTTAGCTTCAACGATATGGCGTTCAAGGGCGGTGATGAGGCAGAGAGGGATTTCGGCGTTGAGATGGTCGAACTCATCAGCAAGGTTGAGGCCGACTACGTCCCCAACCTGAGGACGGCGGCGGCGGACCCAGACGTTCAACTGATCGTGGGGGTTGGGTTCCTGTTGAGCGATGCCCTCGCGACGGTGGCGAAGGAGTTCCCCGACAAGAACTTCGCGGGCATAGACACCTACGCCACATCGCTCGCGGTCGAGAAGTACGGTGCTCCCCTGCCCAACTTGATGGACATAGTGTTCGAGGAGCATAAGGGCAGTGCCTTAGTTGGGGCACTCGGAGGCTTACTTGCGGCCTACTATGACAAGCCCCACATCGGCGGGGTCTTCGGCATAGAGATCCCGGTGCTCTGGAAGTTTGAGATCGGCTACAAGTGGGGATGCGACTGGGCGATGAGCTGGATAGAGAACAACAAGCCCGACATGAAGAAGGGCATCTACAACACGCCTAGGACGCAAAGGGTACTCTGGACCTACACGGGCACGTTCAGTGATATCACTAAGGGATACGAGGCGGCCAAGCCGATGTATGCTCAAGGCGCGGTCGCCGTTTATAACATTGCTGGTCCCCTTGGCCTAGGCATAAACCAAGCAGTGGCGGAGATAGCCGAAGCTCAGGGTTTGACGAAAGGGCCACCCTTCTGGATAGGAGTCGACGCCAACCAGGACTGGATCAATCCGGGCTTCGTCATAGCGAGCATGATGAAGCGGGTCGACAAGGGAGTTTACTACGCGACTAAGCTGGTCTTGGAAAACAAGTTCAGGAGCATCGTGGCGAGCGAGGGAGGATTGCTCACGCTCGGCATAGGCACGAAGGTCGCGGGTACCCTGATGGAGGGCATATCGATGAGCACGCTCGCCGACCTCGACGAGTTCATAGAGATGGGGGTGACCGCCGAAAAACTGACCGGCAAGAAGGTGCTCCCAGCGACCCCTGAGGAAATCCGCGCAAAGGTCGAGGAGATGAGGAACTCACAGCCGAGCTGGATATGGGACGCCGTGGCGGAGCTTGAGAGCAAGATCCGAACCGGTGCGGTAGAAGTCCCCTGCGTTACTACCCAGGAACTCGTGAATCAATGGAGAGCTATCCTAGGTTAAGCCAAATTTCTTTTTTCTTTCTTTTCC
>JAWCKY010000040.1:0-5076 GCA_038851365.1 Hadarchaeales archaeon (SeqCode) | reverse complement strand
AAACTAGGCTTGGTGGATTTCCCACCAGAGCTACACATCCACGGGCGCCCGAATGCGGTACACAACCTGCTTGAGGAGGTCGAGACCTCGAGGAGCGATTACGTGCTCATCGTTACCGGGCACCAAGGAGAACCGACCTCCATCCTTACCAGGATAGCGAATGGCCAATTGCCTTTCAAGATCAGGAAAGGGGATGAGGTAATCTTTTCGGCTAGCACCATCCCAAATCCGATAAATGAGTCCAATAGGGAGCTGCTGGAAGCAAAGTTACGCGCCCAAGGAGCCCGCGTCCATAAAGACGTGCATGTCTCGGGTCATGCTGGGCGACGGGAGACGAAAGAGCTGATAGAACTCGTGAGGCCGGAGCACCTCATACCATGTCATGGCACCACGGACAGATTAGAGCTGATGGCCGAAATGGGACGACAGCTCGGATATCCTGACGAGCGGATACATATACTTCAAAATGGCGAGTGCCTGAGGCTGGGCGAGTAAATGGAGCTCGATGAATACCTAGCGGAACTGGCTGAGAAAGTGGGAAAGGAACTGGATAAATGGTTCCCTCCCGACACAAAACCAGAAATACTCACTAGGGCATCCAGACACTTGCTGGAAGCAGGCGGAAAGCGGCTGCGACCTTGCCTCACGCTCCTCTCGTGCGAAGCGGTCGGAGGCAAAATCGAGGATGCGATCGAGGCGGCGGCAGCGCTCGAGCTACTACATACCTTCACCCTTATCCACGACGACATAATGGACCGGGATGAGTTCAGGCGCAACGTGAAGACCGTGCACACCATCTGGGGCGAGCCCATCGCGATAATAGCCGGGGACGCTCTATTCGCCAAGGTGTTCGAAGCGCTAGCCGCGAACGCGAGACGGCTCGGTCTTCCAGCGGACAAAACCTTGGATCTTTTCGAAACGGTGAGCAAGGCGAGCTTTGAGATATGCCAAGGGCAAGCTTTAGACATGCTGTTTGAGGAAAAGCGAGACGTTGGCGAGGCCGAATACTTATCGATGGTAAACAGCAAAACTGGCGCGCTTATGGAGGCTTCCGCCAAAGTTGGAGGACTCCTCGGGGGCGGGGGACCTGAGCAAATAAGGGCACTCGCTGAATATGGTAGGCTCGTGGGTATAGCCTTTCAGATCCGAGACGACGTACTCGGCTTGACAGGAGACAGGGATAAGTTCGGCAAACCCATCGGCAGCGATATAAGGGAAGGCAAACGCACGCTGATGGTGGTCCGAGCGCTCGAGGTTGCGGGACCGAGCGATCAAGTGAAGCTGTTCCATGCGCTGGGCAACGAGCGGGCGACGGAAGCAGAAATCGCTGCTGCAGTCGAGGTGATCAAGCGAACGGGCGCGATCGAATATGCTGAGAAAAAGGCCGAGGAATTCGTCGCATCCGCAAAGTCCAAGTTAAAGGCGCTACCAAATTCCAAGGCCAAAAGGCTCCTGCTCGAACTCGCGGATTTCGCCGCGAAAAGGGAATTTTAGCTACCGCACGCTTGCGAACCGGCGATCGACAGAACAAGCCAACTCACGGATGTCGTTGACCACGTCTGCTATCGCGCATTCCAAGAGCTTTTCCCCTAAGAACAGATCCACTCGAACACCACGCTCTAACACTTCCCTCGCATGTTGCTCCGCCCAATCGTAGCGTCTCCTCGCAGCCCAAAGCCCGACGAAGCCCACCTCCGGATGGCGATCGAAATCAACATGCTCGACGAGTTTTGAAACATCCGCTATCCCGATCGCCGCCCCCATGCTCAATTCCCCGGTAGCCGCATGAGGGCCCTCGAGCTCGACGATTGTGTTATTGAACAGTAAGCGCATGCCGAGCTCTCGTTCTAATGCCTCCAGCTGCCCTCGTAGCGGCTCGTTACCACCGTGACCGTTTACCAACACAACCGCATCGATCCCCAAGGTCAGCCGCGCCTCCAGTAATCTAGCCCTTAACTCAGCGATGAGTCTCTCGAAAGTTTGGTGGCGACCGGTGTCTATTTCCGGCAGCTCATAGGAGGAAAGGATCGCGCCGAGGAACCTAGCACCGGTTCGTTTCGCCGCCTCCAAGGCGACGTGGGAAGCTAGCTTGATATCGGTGTCGAGCGGCAGGGCGGCGCCATGCCTTTCCTCATGTGATCCAAGCGCAAGGACACCGACCGGTGTTGACATGAGTTATGCCCTTCCCAAGCGCTCGACCATCTTCACCGCTGCTTCCACGGCGCGCCTAGCGTACTCGTTTACCCTCTCAAGCGCTTGTACTCGCGACATACCCGGACCGGAGATGCCCAACGACACCGGTTTGCCGTACTGCACCGCCAGATCTAGGAGCTTCCGCGCAGTCTGCTGCATGATGACCTCGTCGTGTTGCGTTTCCCCTTCAATGACCGCCCCGAGCGTGACCACGGCGTCCACGTCTTGACGCTCGATGAGAACCTTCGTAGCTAGCGGTAACTCGAAGACCCCTGGTACAAGCATCTCGGCCACGATCTCCGCGCGGAGAAAAGCAGCATGCCTCCTCGCGAATTCCAGCATGGGGCCAACGACTTCCCAATTGAACTCGCTTGCGGCAATGCCCAACTTCACCATTTGCTCACCTCCTAAGGGGACCGGCATCCGGGCCTCCCTCGCGCTGCCCGGTGCCGGCCAGTTTGGTCAATTCCTCCGGCTTGAACAGGAGCCGGTACACGTTGCGCGCATGCTCGCGAGCTCTTTGTTCCGCAAGTGCGGCCAACTCCTTCTCGTCCGAGGCCTCGTCCTCAAACACGAAGACCTCGATCACGTGTTTGTTCGTCAAAAGCTGAACTAGGATCAAACCGAGTGAAGCCTCGTGAGCACATTGCTTATCGATCGGCGCTTTCCCGGGCATGCCGAACGCCATCGCGATATCACAGCCCTCGTCCAGCAATTGTTTCGCGGCGACCGGCAGGTCTTTGATCCCGGGCACGGTCTTGCGCGAAAACGTGACGTTACAAAGTTGCTTAAGTTCATCCATCGCCGCCTTGGCCATATCGTATCGCGCGAACGTCGTGTCCACTATGGCAACCTTCATTTAACCGCCGCCTTGCGGTAAGCTTGCGCTACATCCTTCCCGCTCAGGCACACGAGCCCTCTCGCCTCCGCGTACTCGATCGCCGCCCTCAGGCTGAGAGCGCGGTTCGTCCGCGCATCCAGCATCTCGCAGATCGCCACCACCGGTGTGATACCTGCCATCTCCGCGAGCGCCACCGCTAGCTCCGTGTGACCTTGGCGCTCTTTCAAAAGTTGGTCGGCTGCTCGCAGGATTGGCACATGGCCGGGACTGCGAAAGTTTCGTCCGAACTCCTCCACCGCCCGCTTTTCGAGAGCTATCGCCCCCAGCTTGCCCAGCTCGCTGATGGTGAGCGCACGGTCGACATCGGTTACGCCCGTGCGGGTCCTTCGGTGGTTGACCGAAATCGAGAAGGCCGATCGTTCATCGTATGGTAAATCGTTGGGCTCGACTGCGGCCAGTACATCGTAGCGTTCGGAGGCGAGGGCATAGATGTCGGTCATGTAAGGTAGACCCAAGTTATCGGCGATGCGGGGATGTAAAGCGACACAGATCAACCCTCCCCCGTCCAGCCTCATCCTAGCGACATGTTCCTGCCTCGTGGCCTCGGCCGCGATAACCATATCTACCTCATCCTCGCGATTGGTGGCATCGTGGATCAACACGAACTTGCCGGCGCGAAGATCGTCTAGAGCTCGTTCAATGCTCAAACGCTCACCTCGATCTTTACGACATCCCCATCCTCGAGCTTAAGGCTTTTACGTAAGTTTTTAGGCGCTATCACCTCTATGACATCCGTGTGGTGGCTTCTAGCGGGAAGAACGACCGCGGCCTTTACCCCTCGCAAAGTGGCCGGAAAGCACTTGACGGGTCCAAACGTGCGCTCCGACGCCTTAAAGCCCTCGATGTGCTTACCAGGTAGTTCGAGGAGTATCGACCTGAGCTCCAGCGAGCGAGCGTCCAGCTTGATGTCCAGAGTGCCGGGATATGGGTCGAAACCTAGCTCTCGCCTGAACTGTTGCCTGTATTCCTGTTGGCTCATGTAATAACTGCCCTCGCCAAAACCGGAAACCACTCGTCCGATGAGTTCGAGGACACGAGGTTTGCCGTTAAGGATCGAGCTGAGTTCTTGATGTAGAGAGCGAAGGACGGCTAAACCGGCGGGAGTCAGCTGTATTCTTTGCCCCCGCGGCTCTAGCGACCGCGAGATCAAACCGTCTCTTTGCAACTCCGCCAATCTCCGCGCTACCGTGGCCTGTGAGATGCTTAGTCGGCGTGCCAGAGCTACGGTGGTAAAGGCACGTGGCGCCATGTGTGCGCCCGAGCGAGCCAGTTCAAGCAAGATCGACAGATCGCGCATCTCCTTCACCATTCAAAATTGATTAGCTTTTCAATAATGAATAGTATTTAAGGCTTGCGCGCCCGTTTCGCGGTTTTTTTATAGAAGTTCACGAGACTAAGAAAGGGCGTGAAAATGGCAAAGGTCAAGGTCGGCGTAAACGGCTACGGTGTGATAGGCAAGAGGGTGGCGGACGCCGTCTCGCTTCAGAACGACATGAAATTAGTGGGCGTCGCGGATATCGTCGCGGACTACAGGATTCAAGTCGCGGCAAAGAAGGGCTACCCCATCTATGCCTCCGTCAAGGAAGCTGTCGAAGAGATGCGAAAGGGCGGGATAAAAGTCGCCGGCACGCTCGATGACCTCCTGGGTGAAGTCGATGTGATAGTCGATTGCACGCCGGCAGGGATAGGTGCGAAAAACAAGGCGATCTACGAAAGGGCTGGTGTCAAGGCGATCTTCCAAGGAGGGGAAAAGCACGAGCTAGTCCAAGCCTCGTTCGTGGCACAATGCAATTACAAAGAAGCCTTGGGGAAGGACTTCGTTCGCGTGGTTTCCTGCAACACCACCGGACTCTGCCGCATGCTCGGGGCCATTCACAGCGCCGTGGGCATAAAGAAAGCTAGGGCAGTGCTCTTCAGGCGGGCAGTTGACCCCTGGGAGAGCCACAGAGATGGCATAATCAACACCGTCCTGCCGGAGACGC
>JAWCKY010000039.1:0-10410 GCA_038851365.1 Hadarchaeales archaeon (SeqCode) | reverse complement strand
CAGGTCGCTCGAGGCGATGAAGCTGCTCTCGGGCACGCAGGACATCTACCTCACCGATTTCAAGTACGGCGACGATGGGTGCGCGCTCAAGTCCTCGAAGGTGCAGAACTACTTTGAGGTCGTGGCGCGCAACCATCGCTTGGCCTTCGCCGACTCGGAGCTCATCATCCGCCACCTGGTGATGCCAAACCACCTCGAGTGCTGCACCCGCGCGGTGCTGGAATGGATAGCCGAGAACCTGGGGCCGATGGTAAGGGTGAACCTGATGGACCAATACAGGCCGGAGTATCGAGCGCGTGAGTTCGAGGAGCTCAATAGGCGGCTTACGAGCGATGAGTTCAACAGGGCGATCGAGATGGCTCGGGACGTCGGCCTGGAAAACGTCATAACTTAAGCCGGGCGAGGGATCTCGGGCGGTGGGGTTGGCGGAGGTACACAACATAGGCGGCGCGGGCTTCGATTCGAATATCTACCTAATCCTAGACGACACCATCGCCCTCGTCGACGCGGGCACCGGGATGAACTTCGGGTTGGTGAGGCGAAAGCTAGCGAATTTCGGCCTAAGGCCAAGCGACGTCGAGCTGGTCATCAATACCCACTGCCACTTCGACCACGCCGGCGGCGACCGGGATTTCGTCGAGGCTGGATGCGAGGTGGCGATTCACGAGCTGGAGGCCGAGCCGCTGCGGAGGGGCGATCGCAAGGTCACGCTGGCGGAGGGCTTCAACGAGCAGCTCGAGCCGATCGAGGTCGCGCGGGAGCTTCGAGAGGGCGACCGCATCGAGCTGGGCGAACTCGCGCTAGAGGTGCTCCACACCCCGGGCCATACCTCCGGCAGCATCTGCCTGCACGAGCGTGAGCGAGGGCTCCTTTTCTCCGGCGACACCGTGTTCTGCGGGGGCGTTGGGAGGGTGGACCTGCCCACGGGCGACGGGGCGGCGCTGCTGAGGTCCTTGGAGAGGTTGACCAAGCTAGAGGTGCGTCGACTCATGCCTGGGCACGGCCCGGTCGCGGAGAGCTTTGCGGATAAATACATAAGGGCCGCATACCGACTCGTGAAGGATGAACTGCTGTAGCCGGGCTTTTGACATACGTGTGTCACGCTCGATGGCGCCCCCGCTAACACTTGTGGCGAAAACTTGTCCGGTGTTCTCGTCCCCGTATGACACACGTGTGTCAATACGGCCGAAACATCCTCACCGAAATCGCTGACACACGTATGTCAGCCGCAAGCGTTGGGGCTGAAGGGTCAATGACATACGTATGTCATGACACACGTGTATCAAAGGAAAAGCTTGGTCGATCCGGCTATCGACCTCGACAGCGCTCGGCGCCCCTAGCGAAGAGGAGGGGAAACACTATGTCGCTTGTGCAACACGGAATCCATACCGCCACGAACAGCAGCATGAAAACCAACGGGAGCTTAGGAAGCCAATCCACCGATCCGAATGCCATGAGGTAGAAGAGCGATGCAAGGGTGCTTATCATCACGTGCAGGGCGTGCGGACATTTCGTCCGTCGCCACCTCGACGACCCCATCGCGGCGCCCCCGAGGCTGGGCAAGACCGCTAGCCATGGGTGGTCCAGGATGCAGATGTGCAGCGTCATGTCAACGCCCAGTAGGGTGCCACCGAAGTAGGGGAACGCCACGTCGCTTATCGCGCATATCCCCAGCGCCCCTACCAAGCCGACCGCGATCGAGGGGCCGAGGCCTCCCCTGTGCAACCTGAACATCGCGGCCGTGACGATGGAGCTCAAGAACATGTGCATGGGGTGAAGGTAGTGGAAGGCGTAGTAGGAGACCTCGCTCGCAAATCCCGCCATGCAAAAGATGGCCATCACCGCCACGCCGACGCCTGCCCCGAAGGCGGTGAACGGCGCATGTTCCTCGAGCTCTGAGGCTATGTACCTGAGCCTGCCCAACCCGACCCCGGCACCCCTTCGTTGCTCCCGGTATAAATTTCTCAAGCCCAAAACTAAGCGCTCGCCCGACAACGGGCTACATTTGCGGCGGAGCTCAAGGCCCCCTGCGAGCGTATGGGCAGTAGTGCCTGAGCTTGAGGATCCTCGCCGCCGAGCTCGCGGTCACGCCGTAAACGATGGGCTCCGTCCCGTACCTCTCGCACCACTCCAAAAGCTGCGGCAGGCTTCCATTCACGAGGGCGCTACCCGTTATGCAGGCGACGTCCGAGCTCCTGATCACTTCCTCGTTTTCGGAGCCGCTCCTGATCACCCTCCCGAACCTGACCTTCCCGATGTTCTCCGGATCGAGGTCGGTCACTTGGCCCTCGAACCACCTCGAGCAGGCCTCCACGTGGCCTGGTTGGTAGCCTATATGCGCGACCACCACATCCCTACCGAAGTTCTGGAGTATGTAATCGACGAGCTTGGCGCCGCACCTCTCCGGGTCCCTCCCCCTGCAGTGAACGCTGCCCTCGATCAGCCCGAGCGAGCTGAACACCGCGTTAAGGGTCGCCAAGAAAATCGCCCTTTCCGGCTTGTCCCCGAGGATGGCGCCGCGGAGGTCGGAGAGCTTGCCCTTGAAGGTCTTGGGCTCATCGGTGAACGCGTCGCCATAAGAGCTGCGGAACCTCGCCCTCAGCAGGACCTCCCTCCCCCTAGCTAGGGCATATTCCTCCGATGGCAGCTCCAAATATCCGGTCCCTGCCTTCGCGCCGGGAAGCGGCCCGCGGGGGACGCCCCTGACCAAGAGCTCGCAGGCGACCTCCTCGTCCCACAGCCCGTGGGCATCGGCGATCTCATTGAACTCGCGGTCGATCTTTTCGTATAACCCTCGCTGATGCATCAGATGACCTCGACCCTCCCATCGCCGCTCACGGCGACGGTGAAGCCCCTCAGCGCCCTTCTGCGCTTGATGCCCCTCCTGCCCAAGGTTTCCGTTATCAGCCTCACGAGCTCCGCGTAGTTGTGAGCGATCTTGATCCCCTTCTCGTCCGCGCGGCTGAAGACTTTTTCCGAGACCTGGTAGACGTTGGCTCCGGCCCTAGCGTGTACGATGATGGGCCACTCCATCGTTTGGATGAGCTTCAACGTGTTCTTCGCCCTTTCGATGTTTTGTTCCGCCATTCGAGAGATACGGCTGACGTTGGACCTCGTCGTCCCAAGTATCTCGGCGATCTCGGCGAGGCTCTTTCCGGCCATCCTCAGCTTCAGCACCTCGAACTGCCTCTCGGTGAGGTGGGTTCTTTCGATGTCAATCATTTTTGTTTCACATATGTTTTTTAATAACAATTTGTATTTAAAGGGGAGGGTTAAGCATTAGCCGGAGGGGCTTAGCGATCCTTTGTCTTCTCGCGGCCGCGTTGGGCTCCTGGACGGTCCTAGGGCCCCTACGCGGGAGCATCCCGCGCTTCCTCGGGGACAACCCAAGCGTACACGTCATGATGGTCCTGACGGCTTTTCTCTACCTCTACTTCTCGCTCGCGCAGCCGCAGGTGGCGAGGAAAAGCGCTGCGGACTCCCTCCGGAACCTCCGTGAGCTAGCGGTGTACATTCTCGCGGCCCTCTTCATAGCCGGAGCGGTGGTGAACCTCTTACCGTCGAAAACCGTGGCCGCCTACCTCGGAAGCCAAGCGGGTCCGCTGGCGGTGCTCATCGGTGTCTGCATAGGCTTCGTCCTGCCGGCCTGCCCGTTCATAACCTACCCCATCGTGATGAGCATTTACGCCGCCGGCGCGGGGATGCCGGGTGTGATGGGGATGCTGTTCGGCTCGGGGACCGCTTTCGCCTGCGTCCTGTCCTGCGACCTGGTATACTTCAACCCGAGAATAATGCGCCTCAGGCTCCTCCTCACCGTCTCCACGGCGCTCGTCGCCGGATATCTCGCTTACCTCATCTTCTCGGCGGTAGAGTGGTGAGACCTTGAAGGAGGTCAAGATGAGCTGGAGCCATACGGTCGTGCTGGTGGCCGCGATCGCCATTTACCTAGCGACCCTTGCCGTCGACCCCGCGATGGCGAAGGCTTCGGCCCAAGCCGGCCTTAGGGAGATCAGGAAGCTAGCGGCCCCCATAATAGTGGCGATGTTCCTCGGGGGGCTGACGAAGAATCTCCTGACACCGGAGCGCATCTCGAGGCTCCTGGGGACCGCGACCATCGGCAGCGGGCTGCCGCCCTGTCCATTCGTGGCCTACCCAATAATCAAGAGCTTCACCCAATCCGGCCTGCGCCGCCCAGCTTTTGCGGCGATGCTCATCACTTCGACCGTCGTCGAGGTACCGCAGGTCTTCGCGGGTATCGCGATCCTCGGGATAGCGATCGAGGGGGCTAGGATCTCGGTGGCTTTCGTGGCGTCGTTGATCGTCGGATACCTCTTCCTCGCCTATGCGCGTGGGAGGAGGTCCTCGCACCATTAAAAATCGTTAGCCTTTCAGCTCCTGCCAATATCGTAGGTTATGGAGACACCCGGGATCCGGGGCCTGCACGTCGCCGTAATACCCGTAAGCCCTCGCCCTGCACCCGCCGCAGACGTAGCGGTACTCGCACGCGCCGCATCCCTTCAGCGCGTCCCTGTCCCGCAGCTTCCAAAGCAGCTCGGAGGAGTGCCAGACGTCGCGCAGGCGATCCCTCCTTATGTTGCCGAGCTTGATGGGCATGAAAACGCAGGGGATGATGTCCCCGTTGGGCTCTAGGCCGCAATAGAGCCGCCCGGCGCCGCACCCGCCGAGGAAATCCGCGAGGCTCTCCGTCCTGCCCCGCAGGGCCCGCATCGCCGCCTCGTTGGTGAAGTGGGTCGCGACCACGCCGAGGTCGGCTTGCCCGCCTCGCGCGAACTCCAAGGAGATCGCCGAGTACTGGGGCGCGGTCGAGTAGCAGATCAACTTGTGGGTGCTGCCCATCATCCTCAAGTAGAGGTACCTGAGTAGCTCCCGCCTCTCCCCCGGCGACAGGTCCTGGTCGACGATGTCCTTGCCCCTCCCGACGGGCACGTAGTTAAAAACGATGACGCGCCTCGCCCCAAGTTCGTGCTCCACGAAGTCCACCAGCTTGGGGATCTCCTCTAGGTTGTAACGCGTGGCGGTCATCGCGACGCAGGTGTCGAGCCCCTCCGCGACGCAGTTCCTTATGCCCTCGCAGGCGCGCCTCCAGGAGCCGGGGACCCCCCTGAACCTATCGTGGGCCTCCTCGAACCCGTCGAGCGAGATCTCCACATAGTCGAAGATCCCCTTCATCCTCCCCGCGAACTCCCGCGTGATCATGGTGCCGTTAGTCGCGACCGAGATGAAGAAGCCCTTGCGCTTGGCGTACCCCGCGACCTCGAAGATGTCTTGCCTCAGCAGGGGCTCCCCGCCAGAGAAGGCTATAGCTACCACGCCCGCCTCCTCGAACTCGTCGATGACCCGCTTCGCCTCCTCGGTCGTGAGCTCGTCCTCCGCCGCCCTCGGCCCGGCGTCCTCGTAGCAGTGCTCGCATCGCAAGTTGCAGAGCCTGGTGTAGTTCCAGACCACCAAGAACGGTGCGACGGAGGTGAAAGGCCTGCGGGCGCCGTAGCGTGCGATGCCCTCGAGCACGTTCACCATCCCTCGCCGAATCACGGGGTCGTTCAGGCTCTTCCTCAGGTTCTCCCTCGAGTAGCCGAAGATGTCGCTCCCCCTCTCGACGACGAGCTTGACCACAAAAGCCGCGAACCTATCCCGGAGGTCGCAGGGCACCTCCTCTCCCGCGTACCTCCGGAGGGCGAGGTCCAACCTGCTCCCGCCGCGGCTGCTGCGCCCGCATACGAACCTCAACATTGCCCTGGAGAGGGGATTGCTCAACCAGCGCTCTACTGCCCCCACCACCACCTTTTCTCTGCCGGCGGCGGGAGCTTCCCTTATCTCGGCTGTCAACCCCGGTTCCTCCAAGATATTGTGCAACTCGACCCTTTTAATCCAAACCCAAAACATAACAATCCTAAATTTGGGGGCTTAATAAAGCAACGCGTGGTGATTAGTTATTCCACCAAAGAGATTTAAAAGAGAAAGATAAAGGAAACTCATGAACCTTAAGAAAGGTTTCGCCCTGTCGGTTTTGTTTGCCCTTGTAGCCAGTTTTCTGTTCAATTTGCAGCCTGTCCAAGCCCCTACCTATTCCATCACCCTGATCCGCCCAAATGGGGGGGAGTTGCTTATGGGTGGTAGCAATTACAACGTGGAATGGGTAACCTCAAACCCAGGATATGGCTACGTGCGACTTCTTTACTCTTTGGACAATGGGGCAAGCTGGGTTACCATCGATAACGTTCCAAACCCCCTGGTAATGGGGGGCAATCCCACATATACTTGGACGGTGCCGAACATCACCTCCGCTCACTGCAGGGTGAAGGTTCTCTGGCACAGCGGCGGGTCCCCCTCCGTTTTATATGACTCCGACCTCAGCGACGCCGAATTCACCATCACCCCCGTTCAAATCTACTTCTCCAGCGGGGGCGATATCAAAGTGGTGCTCGCGGGCGGGATTGGGGAAACCAACCTCACCAAGAGCTCCGACTTTTGGGAATATCGGCCCTCGGCCTCTGCAGACGGCAACAAAGTTGCCTTCGCCAAGATGGAACTTGATGCATGGGGCAAAATCGTGGAAAATACATCGGAGATTTGGGTGATGGGTTCGAATGGCGAGAACCAGGTCAGGATCACCAACAACAACGTCGATGATGTCGAACCTGCCATTTCCCCGGATGGTCAGAAAATAGTCTTCTCGCGCTTCGACACCACGGGACTTTTCTCCAATATCTACCTTTTCGAGGGCTGGATGTGGAGCCCCACCCTCCGCAGGTACATCCCGCTCGAAACGCAGTTGACCTCTGGCAACCATCAGGACCGCGAGCCATGTTTTTCCCCCGACGGCACGAAGATAGTGTTCTCCTCCAACCGCGAGGGAGGTAAATTCCAGCTCTACACGCTAGACATCAGCAACCCCGCTAACGTGATGCGCGCCTTACCAGGGGTGCCACCTTATACAGAGAAGGACCAGAGGACCCCGGATTGGTCCCCCGACGGAAAGTGGTTTGTCTGTTCGATGGGGAGCGCAACCCAGTCGGATATTTACATCGCCGACTCTTGGGGGTCCATCAACACGCGTCGGGTTTTCCAACTCACCTCTACCCCTGAGCGGGAGGTTTCCCCTTCGTGGTCTCCGGACTCGAGGGAAATTGTCTTTATGAAGATGAGGTCGGGCCCGGATATAACGATCCAAGAGCTTTGGACGATGAAGCTGGGGATCGACAATCTTGTACGCGTCGTCGAAAATAAACTTTTGAAGGATATAGGGTCTACCCCGATGGGGGAGGAGAAGTGGATCGGGTATCCCTCTTGGAGGCGTCTCGAGGGCCTTCGCATCCCGGATGTCGAGCTCGAGGGGGAGGTGGATAACCCATTCAGCGCCAAGCTCGAGGTGCTCGGCGGAGCGTCGCCTTACACTTGGGTCTTGCTTGGGACCTTGCCCCCCGGTTTAAGTTTTTCTCAGGGAGTGAGATATCCCATCGACCTCTCAAGCTTAGCGTTCATCACGGGCACGCCCACCGAGGCCGTGAGGGAACACCGATTTGAGGTGAGGGTGGTCGACAACTTGGGCCTCCTGGGGCAGAGGAGTTTTATCATTACTGTAAAACCCAAACACGCCCTCGAGCTTGTCACCGCGGGACGATTCCTCCCGCCAGCTGTCCAAGGGGTCAGGTATAGAGCCCAAGTTCAATTTAAGGGCGGTCTACCGCCCTATCAGGTTACGGTGGAATCAGGAATTTACGGTAAGGACCTTCCCGCGGGTTTGACTTGGGGTCGATCAGTTTCCGGGGACCAGCTCACTATTCAGTTTAACTCGCCCGATAATGGACTTCCCAGCGGGCGATACGCGGTGAAGATATTGGTGGCCGATAATTTCGGTGATGTGGCCTTGGGATTCTTCAACCTCCATGTATTAAGGATGGAGTGGAACGTAAGGGATGTGTTTGGGGAGAACCTCAACGCCTTCGTCTGGGGCCTGCCCGAGGAGGTCGGAATGGAACGCTTTCTCGCAGGACTCTCGATCGAGGCTGGAGGGATCGAGGTAAGCATCCCGATCAGCGGCGTATCCATAAGTGCAGACCGAGAATACCACACCATAATCGCGCCCTATCCTCAGGACTTTTCCCCTTGGCGTAGCTTGTTCACCCCGGGCGTATCGACGGTCCCCGGAAAGCTCAAGCTCAAGGTGAACCTAGATAGCAATGAGGCCACGGTGACCGCCGATTTCCCCATCCACGGCTACATGTTTCGCAGAGACAGAGGCTTTCAATTCCCGAATTTCAGCTCCGGTCCGATTTCGTTCGATCAGTTCGCGGAGTTCTTCGGTTGGGACGAGACCACGTATTGGGTATTTGGGGAACGGGTGCCACGATTCGTCCCCTGGCTTTTATGGAATGTTATCCCAATCGGGGGAGGGGGGAACTGTACTGGCATGAGTGTTTCCGCCTACGACATCGCAGAGAACATCGCGCGAAGTGGATGGACATCTTATCCAAACCTTCCGCATGCTTTGGAGCGAAATAGTTGGCTGAGCGAACCCGGCGAAGCTTTAGAGGCCTACATAAAAAAGCGACAATGGTGGATTGTATCGATGGAATTCATCAGGCTCTTTTCCACCGTTATCCCGGCTAGAAGTAATTGGGGCAGGTGGTCCAATGAGATGCTTGAGGATATTCAGGCTTATGGGCTCCCCTGTTATGTGGTCATGTTCAAAGGCTTAAGCGGTGCACATACGGTGACGGCTTACGCAATCGAGGACCTCCCAGATGGTAGGAAGCTCATCAGAGTATACGACTCCAACAAACCATTTAGGTATACGGAGAGCTGGGATGACAACAGCGCCATCTTCGTCGATCCCAGACGCAACAACTCTTGGACATATCATATGGGATACGATAGAAACGGGAATCCCATCATCTGGGGCGGCGACTGGATTTTGGCCATCCCCATAGGCCACTTGCGCGGCGATCCCGACCTCCCGGGCTTATTGGACCTCCCAGAACTAATAACTGATTGGACATTCTTCGCCCTCATAGGCAGCGCTGGGCCGGCCCAAGTAACCGACAACCAGGGCAACCGCTCCTTCACCACCGAAGGAGGGCTGAACATCGACCCGGCAACTGGCATGCCATACTGCCTGCCAATGCCCTTCCCCGCAGGGGATAACCTCTTCGGCCGAATTTACTACGTCCCCGTCGATAAATCCTACCAGCTCAACATTTCCGGTGAAGGGTCAGGGAAATACGACTTCCTTTACATGCCGATGGACGAGATGCTGATCGACCTTAATGCCGATACCTCCGTGGGCTCCGAGGACAACATAACCTTCAAACCTCAGGAGCTCTCCGTCGCGTTTTCGACCCGGGATTCGAAGAAATTCGGCTACAAGATGGCTAGGGAACTGAAGGGCGAGAGGGTCGCTAGAATGTTCACCTTGGATAACATCGAGACCCACAGCGGGGATATAACCTTCTCCACCACCCCCGAAGGGGACGCAGTCATCGTTCGCAACGATGGTGCTGCGACATCCTATGACCTGAGGGTGGACTACCTTCACGAAAACGAGACCTGGCAGATTTTCGAGAGGAGGGGTATTTCCCTGGGCAGCGGCGAAACCCAACGCATCACCCCTTCCTCCTGGGAGGTTTTGAGCGCCGGGGAGGTCAATGTGGAAATCGATCGAGGCAGCGACGGCAGCTGGGATGAGAATATAAAACTCAAGTCCGGGAAGCCCGGGGAGAAACCTCCAGAGGAAAAGCCCTCAAGGGCCATAAGGCCTGAAGTCATCGTCGGCATCGCGCTGGCCGGAGCAATAGCGGCTGGGTCGGCCATTTTCCTCAAGAAGAGGCGCAAGACCGGCACGATTTGAAACCGCCCCCTTGCTGGTACTCAAAGTTGCCGACTAAAAGCCGAACGAACTTGTGCCTCCCTTGAGACATCGGCGAATTTCATAGCCCAAGGGGGTTGAGGTGGTTTACCAAGCCGCCGACGACCAAAGCCAGCGAGAAGGTGGCGACGGTGATCAGGGCCGCATCCCTCCAGCCGAGCTCCTTGCCGATGACCGCGATCGTCGCCACGCAGGGGATGTAGATCGCCACCACTAGCGCGAAGACGAACAGCTGGAGCGGCGACATGAACGTCGACAAGTTCGTGGTGCCGGCGAGGGCCACCAAGAGCACCAGCGCCCCCTCCTTCCTTATGAAGCCGTAGAGCAGCGGGATTATCGCGACCGCGGGCAGGCCGAGGAGGCCGGTCGTCAGGGGAGAGAGGGGCCCTACTATTGCGCCAAGGACGCCCGAGGCATGCAGCGCGCCCACGGCCAAGCTGCCCGCGATCAGCAGGGGGGCAGCGAAGAGGAGAAAGCCCCGCATCCTTATCCATGTCTTAAATAGGACGGGCTTTGGCGTGGGC
>JAWCKY010000038.1:0-11207 GCA_038851365.1 Hadarchaeales archaeon (SeqCode) | reverse complement strand
CGAGGCATCAGATGCGTGCATTACCCAAAGCTCTCCCAAAAACACCGTGCGTAGGGCCTCCGATGCCAAATCGCAACCCCTTTAAATGCGAGGCGCGGAGAACCGGTCGGAGGTGACGACCGCGCCCAGCAAGCTAGCGTTAGCTAAAGCTCTCGCGCTCCTCGCCGCGTTCCTCGCGGTGCTGGGCTTCAGCGCCGCGGTCGCGGGGTTGCCGATGTCCACGAGGCAGCTAGCCATCGCCCTGCTCGCGGCTTGGCTGGCGACGGCCCTGCTCGGCTATGGCTTGGTAGGCGGGAGGCGAGCCGCCGCCGCTGCCACCCTGCTCGCCGCCATCGCCCTGCTCGCGCTCGCTAGGCCGCAGCTCCTGCCGGGCGCCGAGCGAGAAGGAGGCCGGCCCGAGGAGAGACCGGGCTACGTTGCGTTCCGCTTCTACTCGAGCTTCACCTACGAGAGCAGCGGGTCCGGTGAGATAACGGCGGTCTGGGTTGCTTTGCCTTACCCGCACATCGACTTCGTTGCCATCGACCTCGCCAGCTTCAGCGAGGGGCCTGCCGCCAAGCTACTGCGCGGTGGGAAGGTGGCGCAAAACTTGGACGCAAGGCTCTTCGACCTAGGAGTAGGGGGCGTTTCCCCGCGGATCCGCGTCGACGTCCTCAAGCTCTCGCCGGGTGAGAGCGTAGTCGTGGAGGGCGTCTTCTACGTGCCCGCCGAGAATGCCGGTAAAGTCAGTTTTATAGACAACATGGAGCTAGTGCATCAATATAAGCCAGATGAGCCCCCAGTAACGATGGCTCACATCGAGTTTCAACTGCAGTCGTCTATCCCCACTTCGTTCAACTCGCAACTCCAAAGATGGAACGGTACAGAGTGGGTTACAACTGAGAAGTGGACTAGGGCACTTCCCAATACTGTCATAGGCGGGGTGAGATTATTCGAGAACTCAAATGCGTAACTTATTGTTCTGTTCTAGTCTGCAAATGCCACTCCTTCATCTCCTTGTAGCCGGTGCGACCCTTCGCCCAGACCTGCAAAAGGCGGTAATAGTTCGGCCCGAGGCCGACGGCGCTCGCAGACAAGCTAGCGCTGGCGGACCCGGTACCCCCTGATCTGGGATCGGCGATGGCGACCGTAGTTGGGCTCACCGAGACCTGCAGGTCTCCGGGATACACGTCGAAGTCGATGGGGACGCAGTAGTCCCCGCTCACCGTCGCCGTGTTTGTAGCGGGTCTCGAAGTCTTCCATATTCCCTCTCTCGAATCGTAGTACACGTAAATCCACGAGAAGTTCGCCGCGAGGCTCAAGGTGAAGCTCCCGTAGTTCAGCCTCTCGAGCTCTACGGTGCCCACGTCGGAGGGGCTGAGCAGGAGGGTGTCGGGATATTGATACGCCGCCGTGCTCGAGAAGCTCCTCGACGCCCCCAGCCAGCCGGGCTTCGAGAAGCTGAAGCTCGCCGACCAGGAGGTGGGGAAGGCGCCGTAGCTGTTCGCTATCACGCGGATGCTCCAATAGCCGTTGACGTCGGTGCCCCCCGCGGTGGGGAAGTAGAGGAGCCAGCCACCGGAGCCCGAGTTCGTCATGGTCGGCGTCACCGACACGTCCCAAACGGGCAGGCCCGTGTAGCGCTCGACCACCCTGCCCCTAACGTAGGCGGATGGCTGACTCGCCTGTCCACCTCCGCCACCGCTGCCCCCTCCTTGGTTCTCCCCTCCGCCCGCGCCCCCGCCGCCCCCGCCCCCGCTCGAACCACCTCCGCCGCCAAGCGAGGTGCTCGAGGCGACGTAGCGCACCGGCTCCTTGCCTGAGCCCACGTAGGCGCTTGCCGCCGCCAGCACGTCGGCGACCGTTGCTCTAACCCCGTCCTCGCCTCGTTCTAGCGAGACCGCCAGCCCTTCCTGCGAGTAAAGAGAGTTGAGCTCCCGCTCAAGCCCCTCGAGGTCCGCCGTGCCGCTGGCTTGCGGCAGGAGCTGGAGGGCGACGCTCCTCAGGCGCTCGAAACGAGGCGGCGGGGAGGCCTCGAGGGCCAAGCCGTGCGCCGCCGGCCCCATGATGTGCCTCACCTCCGCGGCTAGGTAGCCCTTGGCGACGACGCTGCCGTCGGGGCGCCACTCGAAGACCAAGTTGTTCTCGTCGACGAGCGGCACCTCGACCGTCATGTTGCCCCTCCTCCAGCCGAGCGAGATGCGTTGGTTCAGGTAGAGCCTCGTCAGCCGCTCCACCTCCTCCCCGCTGCCGCCGGCGAGGCCTACGTCGCGCATCGCGGCGACGATCGCGCTGCGCAGCGCCGAGTTCAGCTCCTCCTCGAGCGAGGCGAGCGTGGCCTTGACCGCGTCGGCTGCGAGCAACTGCTGGGTGGCGCTCACCCTGCGGTGCTCGCTCGCGTAAAAGCTAGCCAAAGCTATCGAGGCGCACACGAGCACGAGGACGGCGAACACCGCGAGCTCAGGTACCGAGCCGCGCTCCTCGTGCGCCAGCGCGGGCCCCTCGGTCAGGTGCTCAGCCTCCAAACCCATCGAAAAAATCCGCGCCTTAAAAACGTTGCCCTGGCCCGCCCCCGCCGGCGGTGCGTGTGTCACAAATAGGACAGTGTCACAAATAGGACAGTGTCACAAATAGGACAGTGTCACAAATAGGACAGTGTCACAAATAGGACAGTGCTAGGCGGCTCCAGGCGCTCCCCTTAAAATGAGGCGAGGCGTAGTTGAGGGTGGTGGACATGCGCCTAGTGGTGGCGATCACCGGCTGCAGCGGCGTCGTCTACGGGGTAAGGTTGCTCGAGGTATGCAAGGAGTTGGGCATCGAGACCGACCTCATCGTCTCCCGCGCGGCCGAGCGCATCCTCGAGCTCGAGCTGGGCAGGACCCGCGAGCAGGTGAGCGAGCTGGCCACGCGCAGCTACTCGCCCGAGGACCTCTCGGCCCCCCTCGCGAGCGGCTCCTCGCCGAGCGACGGCATGGCGATCGTGCCCTGCAGCATGAAGACGTTGGGGGCGATAGCCAGCGGCGTAGCGATGGACCTCATAGCCAGGGCGGCGGACGTGGCGCTCAAGCAGCGTCGCCCCCTCGTGCTGGTGCCCCGCGAGACGCCCCTCAACCTCATCCACCTCGAGAACATGGCTAGGCTGGCGCGCGCTGGGGCGGTGATCCTGCCGGCGATGCCCGCCTTCTACCACAAGCCCGAGCGCATCTCCGACCTCGTCGACTTCGTCGTGGGCAAGGTGCTCGACGTGCTGGGCGTGAAGCACGAGCTCTACAGGCGGTGGCGGGGTTAATTAGTGGAAAGTCGAGTTAAATATGAGGTCCAAAAATGCTTCGCCTTCTGCGAGCGCTACCGGGGGAGGAGGGATGAGGTACCCCGCGGCTGAGTTCAAGTGCCTCGCTTGCGGGCACGCGGAATATCGAATGTCCTCCCGCGAGATCGGGGACCTAGCGCTGGGCGAGTGCCCCAAGTGCGGCGGGGACATGGCGGTGGTATCGCGCGAGGTGCCCGAGCAGCTCGTGGACCTCCTCGAGGCGATAAGCGAGCGATTCGAGATCGCCGACTTCACCGCCGACGGAGCGAGGCTGGAGGTCGAGGTGACATCGCGCGACGTCAAGGGCTCGTTCAGGAAGCTCCTCCATGCGCTCGAGCAAAAGGGTTACCTCGCGGCGCTCAGGAGGAGGGAGGGCGAGCTGAGGCTGCTGGTGATGCGCCGCCCCCGCGTGGGAAAGGAAAACGTGCTCGTGAACTTGGCGCTCCTCCTCGTCACCATCGTCACCACCTTCTTGGCCGGCTACTTTTTGTTCGGCCGTCCCTCGCACGCCGGGCTGTTCTCCGCCGCGATCATGCTGACGCTGGGGGCACACGAGCTAGGCCACAAGATCGCCGCCTGGCGCAACCGCGTGGAGGCGACCATGCCCTACTTCATCCCAGGGCCCAGCCTGCTCGGAACCTTCGGGGCGTTCATAAGGGTGAAGAGCCCCATCCCCACGAAGGAGGCGCTCGTCGAGATGGGGGCAAGCGGCCCCGCCTTTGGCTTCCTCGTGGCCCTCCCCATCACCTTCATCGGCCTCATGCTCTCCAAGCCCGATCCCGAGGCCGCGCCCCTCATCCTCACCCCCATAGCGTTCGCGTTGCTCCAGCGCTTGGCGTTCGGTTACCTGCCGGCGGGCGTGGACCTCAACCCCCTGGCCTTCGCGGGTTGGGTGATAATGGTGGTGACGATGTTCAACCTCATGCCGGCGGGGCAGCTCGACGGCGGCCACGTGGCGAGGGGCCTCCTCGATAGGGAAAAGCACCGCCAGCTCTCGGTGATGCTGGGGCTCTGCCTGTTGCTCATGGGCTTCATCTGGCCCGCCTTCCTGATATGGGGCCTGCTCATCCTCTTCCTCTTCAGGGGCTACCACGCCGGTGCGCTCGACGACGTCTCGGAGCTCTCGAACAGCCACAAGGGGCTGGCCGCGGGAGCGCTGGTGATCTTCCTGCTCTGCCTCCCCCTGCCCTGGGGGTAGCACCGATAGGTAAATAGGGGGTCAAGGCATCCTCAAGCTCGAGCACATGGCTGGCAAGCTCCTGTCGATAGAGGGCATAGACGGCTGCGGCAAGAGCACGCACGCCAGGCTACTCTCTCAATGGCTCCGCTCCAAGGGCTACGAGACGGTGGTCACCGACGAGCCGACCGACGGCCCCATAGGGAGGATCATCAAACAAGCCCTTCGCGGGAGGCTCAAGCTCCCGGTGGCGGCCGAGGCCTTGCTGTTCGCCGCGGACAGGATGCAGCACATAGCGGAGGTGATAAAGCCGGCCCTCGATGCGGGCAAGGTCGTGATAGCCGAGCGCTACACCTATTCCTCCCTCGCCTATCAATCCGCGCGGGGGCTGCCTATGCCTTGGGTGGAGGCGATAAACAGGGGCGCGGTGAAGCCGGACCTCACGATCATCATCGACGTCCCCGTCGAGGTGGCGCTGACGAGGATGAGGCGCTCGCGAAGGCTCGACGAGTTCGAGAGCGACCCTAAGCTCCAGCGAAGGGTTCGGGCCAACTACCTCCGCCTCGCGAGGCAAAAGGGGCTAAAGGTGGTGGACGGCTCGCGGGCCATCGAGGAGGTCCAAGCGGAGATAAGGAGGATCGTGGACGCGGCGCTCGGTTCGCGCCCGCCTACATGCTTATCTGCGCCGCGAAAGGCAGGCTCCTGAAGACCTCCGTCGCCGCCGCCTCCACCTGCCTGCGATACTCGCGGGAGGTATAGACGCGGATGATGTCGACGTAACCCTTGAGCACGTTGATGAGCCTGGAGTGGCCGGAGAGGGAGACGGGCTCCTTCTCCCCGGAGCTGGTCTCCCTGAACACGGGCACCTCCATCGGGTCTATCTCGCGGGGGTAATAGGGGATGGAGTCCAGCGTCGGGACGTCGACGACGATGTGCTCGGGGTCGACGCCGGCCGCGCGGGCTATCTCCAGCTCCTTCTGGTGCCTCACCGCCTCGTCGCTCAACAGCCTCGCGACGTATGGGTCCTTGATGTGCACATCTCGCTGGTAGGCCACCTTGGGGAGGTCGCGCCTGTCGAGCCTCGCTATCATCTCCTTCGCCTTGGCGGCGAGGGAGCGCTCGGCCGGCTCCTCGAGCTCCTCCGGCTCCAGCTCCCGCAGCTTCGTCAGCACGTAGGCGTCGTCCATGCGCAAGAACTCTTCGATGTCCTCGAACGTCGTCAGTCCTATGAGCTCGCGGCCGTGCTCCATGGCCTTGTGCAGGAGGATCTCCGCCGCCCGAACGGAGTGGTGGTAGTACACCGCTAGGAACATCTCGTAGCGCGCGATCATGAACGCCTCCAGCGCGTAAAGAGCTTTGAGGTCGAAGGCGATGTCCTCGCCGACCACATCCATCGCCTGCACCAGCCTGCTTATGTCTATGCGCCCGTACTCGACGCCGGTGTAGTAGGAGTCCCTCACGAGGAAGTCCAGCTTGTCCGCATCGACCTGGCTGGCGGTTATCTGGCGCAGGTAACGCTTGCCCTTCGTCTCCTTCCCGAAGGCGAGCTCTATTATTTCGGCGGGCTCGAAGCCGCAGGCTCGCAAGGTATCGGCGAGCTCGCTCTTCAACACCACCTCCCGCCCGAGTTGCTCGTGGTTTAAGCCGCGGTACTTGACCAGTATCTCCTCCGAGGAGTGCGAGAAGGGCCCATGTCCCACATCGTGGAGCAAGGCAGCCAGCCTGACCATCTGCCACTCATCGTCGGAGATCTCGACGCTCCTCCTCAGGCGGTCGACCATCTGCCCCGCGATGTGCATCGTGCCCAAGGCGTGGGCGAAGCGCGTGTGGTCGGCGCCTGGGTAGGTCATGTGGGTTATCGATAGCTGCCTTATACCGCGCAACCGTTGGACGGGCATGGTGTCCATGACCTGCCTCTCGACGTCGGTTATGCCTATGTAGCCGTGGATCGGGTCTCGGACGTACTTGACCAGCATGTGCCTCGTGGAGGGTTCTAGCGGCGATACTTAAACCTTTCACGGCGGGCAAAATGGCCCTATAAATCCTTCCGTTTGAATAGGGCTAATCGGGCGACTTCGGTGGTGCTGGACAAACTGGGCAAGGCGCTGCACGGCGCGCTCCAAAAGCTGACGAGGGCCACGCACGTCGACGAGCGGGCCATCAAGGAGCTCGTGCGAGACATCCAACGCGCCTTGCTGCAGGCGGACGTCAACGTGCAGCTAGTGCTTGAGCTTACGAAGCGCATCGAGAAGCGGGCGCTGGAGGAAAAACCGCCGCCGGGCATGGCGCGGAAGGAGCACGTGATCAAGATAGTCTACGAGGAGCTCTCCGCGCTCATGGGCAGGCCAGCGCAGCTCCAGCTAAAGCCCGGGAGGTCAACGGTGGTGCTCATGGTCGGGCTGCAGGGGAGCGGCAAGACCACCTCCGCCGCGAAGCTCGCCCTCCACTTCAAAAAGCGTGGTTTTAGGGTGGGCATGGTGTGCGCCGACACCTTCCGCCCGGGTGCCCTCGAACAGCTGCGCCAGCTGGGCGAGCAAATAGGTGTGCCCGTCTACGGCGACGCGGCGGCGAAGAGCTCCGTGGAGCTCGCGAGGCGGGGCGTCGAGCACTTCAAGCGCGAGCGAATGGACCTCATCCTCGTAGACTCCGCAGGCCGCCACCGCCGCGAGGACGAGCTGATGGAGGAGATGAAGCAGCTCGCCGAGGCCATAGAGCCTGACGAGGTGATGCTGGTCGTGGACGGCACGCTAGGGCAGCAGGCGAGGGACCAAGCGGCGGCCTTCCACGCCGCCACTAACATAGGCTCCATCCTCGTGACCAAGCTGGACGGCACGGCTAAGGGCGGTGGAGCGCTTTCGGCGGTCGCTGCCACGGGCGCGCCCATCAAGTTCATAGGCGTGGGCGAGCACCTCGACGAGCTCGAGCCCTTCGTGCCCGAGCGCTTCGTCGCAAGGCTACTGGGCATGGGGGACCTAGAGACGCTGCTCAGGAGGATCGAGGAGGCCGCGAGGGAGAAGGAGGTCAAGCCGGTGGAGGCGAAGGCCATCCTCGCCGGGAAGCTGACGCTGAGGGATGTCTACGACCAGCTGGAGGCTTTGAGCAAGATGGGGCCGCTGAAGAGGCTGATGGAGATGATCCCTGGCTTCGGGATGGCGGTGCCCGACGAGCAGTTGCGCGTGGGCGAGGAGAAGCTGAAGCGCTTCAAGGTCATCATGCAATCCATGACGCCGGAGGAGCTGGAGAACCCCAAGCTGCTCAACTCCTCCCGCATCCGGCGCATAGCCCTGGGCTCCGGCACTTCCGAGGCCGACGTAAAGGAGTTGTTGCGCTACTACGAGCTCATGCGCAAGTTGATCAAGACCGTGGCGAAGGGGCGCATCCCGAGGGTAGGCCCGTGGGGCAAGCTGCTGAGGGAGATGGCAAAAGATCGAGCGGAGCCAGGTCATCGGAAGAGCTGAGGAGGAAACTCTTAAGTGGGGCAAACCGGTGAATATCCTTTGAAAGTAGCGATGGTGGGTGATTAAAGTGCCCCAGTCGAGCGGTTACCGGAGCAAGACCAGAAAGAGGCTCAGCAAGAGGGCGAGGGAGCGGGGACTCTCGCCGGTGAGTAGGGTGGTACAGGACATAAAACCAGGTGATAGGGTGACCATCCTCATAGACCCGAGCGTGCACAAGGGCCAACCCCACGCCAGGTACCACGGTAGGGTAGGGGTGGTCAAGGAGAGGCGAGGACGCGCGTACGTGGTTGAGGTTCGGGAAGGGGGCTCTATCAAAAGGATTATTTCCAGGCCAGAACACCTCAGGATGGTGAGGTGAATGATCGGTAAGGGTGTTTCCAACGAGAAGGTGATTACACTGGCCGAGGTGCTGGAGATCTTGGAGAAGCAGAAGAAGCACGGGGAGCTGGGCTACGGGCAGAGGCTGACCTTCGATTACGCTCAGAAGTTCGCCAAGCTCGACGCCGGAAAAGCTAGGGAGCTGGTGGGGGAGCTGCTCAAGTTGGGGAACCTGAAGGAGCACCAAGCGGTCGCGCTCGTCGACCTCATGCCCGAGACCAAGGAGGATATCCAACTCATCTTCTCCAAGGAGAGAGTTAGGCTGGGGGAAGAAGACATCCAAAAGATACTCGACCTCATCAACAAGTTTAGGAAGTAGTTTTGAAAATGTCGGGAAGGTGCTAATTTTGATCAAAAAGTACGAGGATTACGGTATAGTTTTGGATTTCTTACCCCAAGGGCACCCCAACGACCCCAGGCCGATCCACCTGCGCGAGCCCATAGTCCAGATCCTAGGGGACACCTTTTTCACCCTGCTCGAGGCCGTGCCCGTGGCAGGGGTAGCACCGGCCCTACATGAGCGCGTGTTCATAGGCAAGGACAAGCGGGACAAGATAGAGCGCATCAAACGCCGGATCGGTTACGAGGACCTAACGGCCGCTGCAAAGGCGGAGCTGCCGATCGCGGTGGAGAGGCTCGTGGACGAGCACCCGGAGAGGTTCATCGAGTTCTTCAACCGGGCCGCGCCCCTGACCACCCGCTTCCACCAGCTGGAGCTAATCCCGGGCATAGGCAAGAGGCTGATGTGGAGCATCCTGGAGGAGAGGAAGAAGAAACCCTTCTCGGATTTCGAGGACCTAGCAAACCGCGTGAAGGGGCTGCCCAACCCGAAGAAGCTCGTGGCCAAGCGCGTGATCATGGAGCTCCAAGGCGCGGACAAGTATCGCGTCTTCGTCAGACCTCCAGCTAGAAGGCCTGAGGCCGAGGGCGAGGAATCATGGAGATGAGGTAGCTCAAGAGCGCCACGACCGGCAGGATCTCCAGTCGCCCCACCAGCATCTGCAAGATGAGGACGATCTTTCCGGCCACCGGCATGGCGGTGGAGGTGACCCCCACCGAGAGTCCCACGTTGCCCTGTGCCGAGGCCGACTCGAAGAGCGAGTCGATCGCTGGATACCCCAAGATCATGAGGACGATGGCCCCCCCCATCAGCACGAAGACGTAAATCAAAGCGTAGATTGCCGTCTCCATCACCTCGTCATGAGTGTAAATCCTGCCGGCCAGTTTCATGGGCACGATCGCGCGCTCGGGCAGGAAGCTGCGCTTAATGCTCCAATGGATGGCCTTGGCGATTATCGCGATGCGTATGAGCTTGATGGCGCTCGAGGTAGAACCGTATCCTCCCCCGATGATCATCAGGATGACCAGGATACCCTTCTGAAGATCCCCCCAGCCGGAGAGGCTGGCGGTTGAAAAGCCCGTCCCCGTGAGGGCTGAGACCGATTGAAACAACGCGTCCCTCACCCCCACGCTCCAGACCAACACAAGAGTGGCGAGGGCTATCAAGGCCAACATCAGCTGCACCTCCACGTTGTGGAAGAGCTCGCGCCAGTGGCCGGCCATTACCCTGCGGTGAACGGCGAAGCTCGTTGCCCCGGCCAGCATCACCAAGATCGCGACCGAGATCGCCGCCGACCCATAGCCCGCGAAGCTCGCGTTCCTCACCGCGAACCCACCGGTCGCGATGCCCGTCATGCTGTGGTTGATGGCCTCGAACAAGGACATACCCGCAAAGTAAAGCCCCGCTGCACCCATCAAGGTGAACAATAAGTAGATCTTCCATAGCGCCCTAGCCGTCTCCCTCAGGCTTGGCTCGATGCGCTCCATGCGCGCCTCCGCGACGTACATCTTGCGGGCGGCCTTGCCGGCGCCGAGAAGGGCGGCCAAGAACAAGACTATTATACCCAAGCCCCCCACCCATTGAGTCAGGCTGCGCCAAACCAAGATGGTAGCCCTACAAGATTCGACATCTCCTATCATCGTTAACCCCGTGGCGGTGAACCCAGCCATGCTCTCAAAATAGCTGTCTATGAAGCTCATGCCGTTTCCGAGCATAAAGGGAACAGAGCTGAAGAGCGATAGGATTATCCAAACCGTCGCGACGAGGACCATCGCCTTGCCCAAGCTTAGCTCCGTGCGCGGAAAGCGGAGGCGCAGGAAAAGCCCCACCGCGATCGCGACGGCCGCCGGCACGACGAAGGCCGGGATGAGGGTTCCTTCGCCGAACCAGATCGCGACCGGAACCGGTGCGAGCATGATCATGCCCACGATCAAAAGCAGAAATCCGAGGAAGTACAACATTCCTTCAATCCCCCACAAGGCATCTTTTTGGGCGGGGTAAAAGCTTTGCCACGCTCGGATATAACCTTTTAATCACCGCACCGTAACTTAACACGTGACAACATGTCAGAGCCCCACGTGCCCGAGGTCCACCAAGCGATGCGCGAGATAGCCAACCAAATATTGAAAGTCTCGAACGTGCTCGACGGCAAGCAGGTAGATGATTTCATCCAAGCTTTGCTGAGGGCTAAGCGGGTGTTCGTCATCGGGGCCGGGCGCTCGGGTCTCGTCGCCAAGGCATTCGCGATGCGGCTGATGCACTTGGGCATGGACACATACGTAATCGGGGAAACCATCACGCCGGCCCTCCGCGAGGGAGACCTGTTCATAGCGGTCTCTGGCTCGGGCGAAACCAACCTGACGGTGAGGGCGGCGGAGATAGCTAAGAAGATCGGGGCTAAGATCGTTGCGATAACTTCGTACCCAAACTCCAGCTTGGGCAAGATCGCCGATTATTTAGTCGTCTTGCCGGGTAGGGTGAAGACCGAGAGCACGACGGATTTCGTCCACCGCGAGCTCGCCGGGGAGTACGCCTCACTCGCCCCCCTCGGGACGATGTTCGAGA
>JAWCKY010000037.1:0-7600 GCA_038851365.1 Hadarchaeales archaeon (SeqCode) | reverse complement strand
AGAGTCTAGAGAGGTTAGAGGCAAACAAGTCGGTCCAGCCCTCGGACGCGAGCCCCTCGATCAAGATGAAAAGACCCGCGAGAAAGGGCGCTATCTTCCATGGCACCCTAGATAAGATAGACGAGATGCGGCAGCGGTGGGATATTAAATCGTGGAGAAAAGCCACGATCGCGAACAACAGGGTTATCGTCCAAAGTGGAACGTTGGTGGATATGCTCATCAGGAGGATGGTACATGCCAGCACCGCTGAGCCGAAGATGGCCCCCTCCTTATCCCTGAGGGCTAGCCTGGGATCGATCCTCGGCAACCTCGGCTTCCTCCGCATCCTCCGCCTAAACATCAGCCAGAGCAGGAGGAGGCATGAGGTCGCTGCAGAAAGAGAAGGGAGAAACATCCACCTCGCGAACCCCAAGAAGGAGAGCCCGTACGCATCCGCAGCTATAATGTTAGTAGGATTACCGATGTAAAGCGCCATACCGAAGATGTTTACTATGAAGAATTGGGTGAACAAAAAGGGTATCGGGTCCAGCCTCGCATTTTTGCAGACATAGAAGATGATGAGGGTCATCGTCAGGATCACGATGTCGTTATCCGTGAAGAGGGTGAGAAACGCCGTAAGCAAGGAAAGGGATGCGAAGAGCCTTCGGCTTGAAGTCCCAAAAGCCCTCACGACGCGAAGCGAAAGGTACTCAAAAAAACCGGTATAGTCCAGCGAAACGCAGATGTAAGAGAGGGACATTATAAGAATTATTATCGAATAGGGCTTGAGGTGAGGGCCACCGAGGATGCTTCTTTCAAGCGTGGCAAGCCCCATCGATTGGGTCGCGAGGAGGATTAACACACCGATGAAGGGGGCCAATCCATAGTCGATCCTTAAGTACTTGGTCGTAAAGGGGATCCTCACCGTGGGTTGTTTGAGGACCAAGAAGATCGCGACGATGAAGGCTACCATCGGCAGCATAAAAGGGATACCCAAGATATCACCAGGCTGGGGAATTCACGGGAGCTCTCCGGCCTTCTTGATGAGAACTACGGTACATGGAGCATTCTTCACCACGTAATCGGAGATGCTCTCCGAAAAAAAGCCGAGCAATCCCTTTCTGGGGATAGTGCCCGTGACCACGACGTCGCAAGATTTTTCCTTGGCGAACGTGACAATAGCTTTTTTGACATCGGTGGATTCAACCAGCTCGAGCCGGCTCCTCACCCCTGCCTTCTTGAACAGATCTGTCACCCAAGAGAATTTCTCGGAAGCCTCCTTTCTAGCGAAGTCGCTGAGGAGGCGAACGACGTGCAGCACATATACCTCGGTTTCCCCTGAACAAAGCCTGAGCGCAACCTCGATGACCTCCCTTGGCGTTGCCTCGGTCACACATACCGCCATTCGCTTGAACATCACACCCCGAAGCCCTCCTCGTCTCCCGCCGGGATAAAAGGCTTTTCCACCGGCCTTTGATGCGGCGATGGCTATAGATCCTGAAAGCGTCGGCCGATCAACTAAAATCACCCGCCGACGATTAGGTATTGGGCCGGTGGTCCAGTCAGGAAAGGACGCAGGCCTCCGGAGCCTGAGATCGCGGGTTCGAATCCCGCCCGGCCCGCCCTTGAGCTAGAAACTTGTTAAAGGTGAACACCAAAGCTATGAACGAGGTTCACATGGCGCTGGCCCAAGTCGACCCTAGAAAGGTTAGAGAGGAGCTCGAGCGTAGGGTCTCCTCCTGCCACCTTTGTACCTTCGTGGACAAGCCCTTCCTCCTCCACCGCGTGTACTCCTGGCTCCCGCGAAGGGTAAAGGTGTTGGCGATAGGGGAGTCACCGCCGCCGGGTAAGAAGGTGGGCTCCCTCTACTGCTTGGAGGTCTTCGACAGGCTTAGGCTGTCCCTCAGGCTTGTCCTCGGCGTGGAGGGGGAAAGGGAGGTGCTCGAAACCCTAAGGCGCTCCTCCACCTTCCTCACCGCCGCCGTCAAGTGTCGCCCCCCGGACAGGAAAAGCCTAGAGAGCATGAGGAGGAACTGCCTTCCCCTGCTCAAGGGCGAGCTGGAGGACCTTCGTCCCCATAGAATAGTGGCGATGGGCAGGTACGCCTCCGCCTCCCTCTGCGAGCTCCTGGGCCTGGACCCTCCGCGCGATCAGAGGAAAATAGCGAGGATCAGGGTCGGTGGGAGGGAAATCTTCTTCACGCCGCACCCAAACTACCTATTCAGGTTCGGAAGGGACCTAGCGGGGGAGATGAGGAAAATCCTGCTAGGCCGACGCGCCTAGCTTATCTTTTGGGGAACCTCAGCGGGCGGTAAACTTCTTCCAGCTCTCCTTCGCCACCTCCACGCCTACCACGACCAGCACTATGCCTACCAACGTCAGCAGGATCGCCTGCGCCGCCTCGCGAACGTTGCCTGCGATCAAGGACCCGCTCGCCACCAAGCAGAGGATGCCCGCGCAGAAGAAGCCAGCGTTCGTCAAAAGCCTACCGGGCCAAACCCTAGCGGCGCCCACGAAGATAAGCAGCGCCCCCGCCGCGAGTAGCCCCATGCTGGGCGCGAGGTTCTCCACCTCCATCGCCGACGCAACGCCTAAGTGGATGATGAGGGCGCCGACGATGCAGAGGACCACGCCTAGCACCATGCCGGCGAAGCGCTTGGGGGCTTCGGCCCTCTCCGCCTCAGGGGGGAGATATATCGGCTCACCCGACATAGCTGGGCCTTTCCTTCTCGGGCTTTTGCGGTGGAGGCATGCTGGGCAGCGGGATCGGGGGAGGGATGTTCAGCGTGCGCGAGAGGAAGGTCGCCTCGATGAGCGAAGCGTTGGTTATCGTCTGGATGAGCACGGGAGGGGGAGGTCTCTGCTTCTGATAGTCCTCTTGGATCCGCTCCAGCTCCGCCTTGTCGCCGGACAGGATGGCATGGCCCTTGAGGTTGATCTGGGCGATCGAAGGCGTGTAGCCGATGTTTACGACGAACGGCACGTCGAGCACGTCGTCCTTTCGCTCGACACCGACGACGTTGATGTTAGTTGAGATATGTACCCCCGGAGGGATGGGTTTGTCGTGCTCCCAAAACTTCTCCGCCGAGATGTAGTTTATCCTCACGCTCACGTTGATCAAGCCTGAACCCTTTTTATACTCGACGCCAGGCTTAATAAGCTTGGTCGATGCCGCGAAACCTTAAAGATGTGGCGGCGAGAGTAATCAAGCGAGCCGGGGTGGCGGAGCGGCTACGCGGCGGACTGCAGCCGCCGGCGGGTATCCGCTATACAAGGGTTCAAATGGCCCAGCCTGAAATTCCCTTCCCCGGCTCCACCCCAGCAAGACTTTTATGTTCGCCGTCCAATCTCGCTTTGGTGGGGCCGTAGTGTAGCTTGGTTAGCACGGCGGGCTCCAGCGGATGTTGTGGGTCAACTGATGTCAAGATGATGACCTGCTGGAGCGGTGCTCCGGAGAGACCCGCAAACCCGGGTTCGAATCCTGGCGGCCCCACCACGACCATCTCGAAGCATGTTTTTCGCGGCAGGCAACACATTTGAGGCATCAGGGGAGAAACTCATAGGGGCGTGAGCACCGTGGCGCCGAGGTGCAACCATTGCGGGGCTAGTGCCGAGATATACCTCGACTACGCGAGGCTGAACCTCTGCCCAGCATGTTTCAAGAAATTCTTCGAGAAGAAGGTTAAGTCGACCGTCTCGAAGTACGGCATGATAAGGCCCCACGACAAGGTGCTCGTCGCCGCCTCCGGCGGAAAGGACAGCTCGGCCCTTCTATTCGCGCTAAAGCAGCTTTATCCTGACGTGGAGCTCAAGGCCCTGCACATCAACTTGGGGATCTCGGGCTATTCCGATGAGTGCGAGCAAAAATTCCGCGAGCTCGTCGACAGCCTGGGCGTGGACTTCGTGGTGTTCGACTTGAGAGAAGAGCTCGAGATCTCGATGGAAGACTTTCGGAGGACCATCTACAGGCGGAGGCTCTGCTCGCCGTGCGGCACGATAAAACGCTACCTCATGAACAAGCTGGCGTACGAGGGGGGGTTCACCAAGCTCGCCACCGGCCACAACTTGGACGATGTGGTCGAAGTGTTATTCAACAACTACCTCCACGGCAAGGTCGACCAGCTTGTGAGGCTTAAGCCAGTGCTGCCTTCCATCCACCCGAAATCCGTAGTGAAGATCAAACCGCTGTGGGAGACAACGGAAATGGAGGACCTTCTCTACGCATCCTATCAAGGCATTCCCTTCAGGACGGTCGAATGCCCCCTCTCGGCGGGCACGAGGAGCCTGAGGTGGAAGAGGTTGATCAACGACTTGACGGGCAAAGTTCGCGGTTTTAAACACACGTTCGTGAAATCTCATTTGAACAAGGTTCTTCCGTCGCTCGAGAAGTCGACTCAACTTCCTCCACTCGTGGAGTGCAAATCCTGTGGGATGCCGTCCTCAAGCGAAACCTGCGCCTTCTGCAGGAGGATACAGCTGGTAAAGGGCTTAACCTAGTTTTATTATCTGTCACATGCCACGGTCCATGCTCTTGTGGTACGAGATCTTGCTCACCCGACGGATCATCCAATCGATGTCCTTGAGGGCATGCTCGACCTCGGCCCTTTTTATGATAGCCTCCGCTACCTGATAGGCCATCTCCCGTAGATCGAGGAGCGGCTTCATTATGTGGTCCTTGAAGCCTATGTGGACCTCCTTTATTCTAACGCCTAGCCTCACCACATCTATGAGGATGCCAACGTCGACGCCCCAGTTCTCTTCGAACTTTATCTGCTCGAAGACCCAGCGCTTGCCCGCGATTTCCCCGCTGAGCGGTTGGGAAAACCCGCCGCCTCCGGGAAAAACATCTTGAGAAGGGGCTTCGCCACGAGCTCGGTCACCCTCCCCTCGGCCCGCTCGAACGTGCCCTTGACGAAGTCGGCCTCATCAATTATCACAGGCTCTAGCAGCCGCTCGATCATATCAGGGCTGATGTTGACTATATCGGCATCCACGTACGCGATCACATCGGTTCGCGCCGCCCTAAAGCCGTCGCGCATGCCGATGCCCTTGGCCGGGTAACCCCTCTTCGATTGCATCACGACCTTGGCCCCTGCCTTACGCGCCTCTATAACGGTGTCGTCCGTAGAATAACCATCCACAACTATGACTTCGTCTACCCACCGTGCTTGCCTTGCGGCTTGCACGACCCTCCCGATAGTGGGTCCCTCATTCTTAGCGGGAATAATAACGGTGGCCAGCCTCTCCATCGAGCTATTCTTTTGAGTATCAAACAAAAAAACGTTGGGTAACAAACGGACGAAGTAATGCTTTATACGCTCGGCGAGGTGTGTTTGGATGGTGATGAAACGCCAGCGGTCATAGGCAGAGTATCCGCACGTAAGATCCTCGACAGCCGGGGAAATCCGACTATCGAGGTCGACATCACCGCGATGGATGGCTCCAGAGTTGTGGGCTTCGGAAGGGCGGCAGCGCCCAGCGGGGCCAGCAGGGGTAGACATGAGGTGGTGGCCTTTCCGAGCGGCGGCGTGGACGAGGCCATCGAAAAGGCGACCAAGCTCGTCGCCCCGAAGCTGATCGGGATGGACCTCGAGCGCCAGCAGGAGATCGACGCCCTCCTCAAAAGGCTCGATGGCACATCGAACCTTCGCGGGATAGGCGGAAACACGACGGTAGCCATCTCGATAGCCGTCGCGAAGGCGGCAGCCTCGGTCCGAGCGTTACCCCTTTATAGGTATCTCGGCGGTGAGGGGGCGACCAAGCTACCGTATCCGCTGGGAAACGTGCTCGGCGGCGGGGCGCACGCGGGGAGGATGGCCCCGGATATACAAGAGTTCCTAGCTATACCGGTAGGCGCTAGAAAGTTCGCGGACGCGGCGTTCGCCAACTCCCGCGTGCATAGAAGAGTCGGAGAGCTAGCCGGGATGAAGGACAAGACGTTCACGGGGGGCAAGGGGGACGAGGGCGCCTGGGCCCCAAACATGGAGAACTTAAACGCGCTTGAGGTGGTAGCGCAGGCCTGCGAGGAGGTCAGCGAAGAGGTCGGCTTCGAGATAAGGCCAGGCATAGATGTCGCTGCCAGCGAGCTGTACGACGAGAAGAGGGGAAAATATGTATACGAGCGTGAGGGCATAGCCCGCGACACTGGCGAGCAAATAGAATTCATACTCGAGCTCATCCGGACCTTCAAGCTCTTCTACGTCGAGGATCCGCTGCGGGAGGACGACTTCAGATCCTTCGCCGAGCTCACCCGAAAAGCGAGGGGTTGTTTGATATGCGGCGATGACCTCTTCGTCACGAACGTCGCCAGGATAAAAAAGGGCATCAGGATGGGGGCGGCGAACTCCGTGCTCATAAAGCCCAACCAAGTGGGCACCCTGAGCGATACCCTTGCCGCCGTTAGGTTGGCAAAGGAGCATGGCTACGTGCCGGTGATGTCGCACCGCTCTGGTGAAACGCCGGACGATGCGCTGGCCCATTTAGCCGTTGGCCTAGGGTGTCCCATCATCAAGACCGGCGCCGTGGGCGGTGAGCGGGTGGCGAAGCTTAACGAGCTCATCCGCATCGAGCTTGAGCTCGGCGTAAACGCGAAGATGGGGGAGCTACCGTTTAAGTGAGTCATGTGAAAGCGGCTTGGCCGTGAGCCGAAGCACGATAACCTTTTTTTGCGTTGCGGTATCAGTGGTGTCAGGTACAAACATGTGCGTTAGTCGTAATTTAGCCGTCAGCGACGAAATTCGTGAAAAATGGGTGTCTTCCCATGGAAGCTGCCGAAATAGCTGAAGGAGAGGTACTCGTCGATTTGGACTTATACCTGTCGAGTGGGGTACACATCGGTACCAGACAGAAGACCGGTGCGATGGTACCCTTCATCTACCGTGCTAGACCTGATGGGCTTTACGTGCTGAACGTGCGCAAGACCGACGAGCGAATTCGGTTGGCCGGCAAGCTCATAGCGAAGTTTGAACCCGAGAAGGTGTTGACGGTCTCGGCTAGGCAGTACGGGCAACAACCGGCCTTAAAGTTCGCCGAGGTCACGCGCGGAAAGGCGATCGTGGGCAGATTTATCCCGGGTACCCTCACGAATCCCTCTTATCCGGGATACATGGAACCCAGTATACTCATCGTGACCGACCCCATCGCGGACGAACAGCCCCTCCGCGAGGCTGCGGAGATAGGCATACCGGTGGTGGGCCTCTGCGACACCGACAACGAAACCGCGGACGTGGACTTGGTCATCCCCACCAACAACAAGGGTAGGAAAGCCCTAGCGCTCGTCTACTGGTTGCTCGCGAGGCAGGTGTTGAGGGAGCGAGGCGAGCTGGCGCCCGATCAGGAGCTCAACGTCCCAGTGGAAGAGTTCGAGACCAAGCCCGAGCGGTGAGCCCTTGATGCGAAGACCCGCGGTGGCTGGGACCTTCTACGAGGGCGATGCCGGCTCGCTCAGGGAACAAATCGAGTGGTGCTACACCCATCCTCACGGTCCAGGTGAGGTGCCTCGGCCTCGCCCAGGAAAACGCTCCCTAGTGGGCTTGGTGTCGCCGCACGCGGGTTATATGTATTCCGGTCCAGTCGCGGCCCATGGGTTTGCCTACATGGCGAGGGACGGCAAACCCAAGTC
>JAWCKY010000036.1:0-11588 GCA_038851365.1 Hadarchaeales archaeon (SeqCode) | reverse complement strand
ATACCAACATCTCCATCGAGGGTGGAGCTCGAGTGGAGGTGAAGAACATAAACTCGATCAAGGGCGCCTACCGAGCGATAAAGTTCGAGGTCATGCGGCAGAAGGCCAAGCTCGATCGAGGGGAGACCGTGACGAGGGAAACTCGGGCATACCTCGAGAGTCAGCGGATAACCATGCCCATGCGCGCCAAGGAGCTGGAGGAGGACTACCGCTACATCCCCGACCCCGACATCTTCCCGCTCATCATCGACGAGGCCCGCGTGGGGAGGATCAGAGCCAGCATGGCGGAGCCCCCGCACTTGAGGGAACGAAGGTTGGTGGAGCAGTACGGCATCGAGCCCTCGACGGCGAGCGTAATAGTCAGCGAGCGGGAGCTGGCGGACCTGTTCGAGGCTGTCGCGGCGAGCGTCAACCCAAAGCTCACGGCCGGCTGGTTCAGGACGAAGCTGAAGAAGGTCCTCAACTACATGAAGCTGCGCGCGGCGGACGTGAGGTTCACGCCAGGGCAAATGGTGGAGCTCCTACGGATGGTCGAGGGGGGAGAGCTGACACCTGAGCAAGGAGAGCTCGTGCTAAGAGAACTTGTGAAGAAGCCGGATGACCCGCGCCGGATAGCGTGGAGACTGGGCCTCGAGCGAATCGGGGTTGCCGAGCTTCGGGCGGCGGTCGCGGAGGCGATTAAAACAAATCAAGAGGCGGTGAGGGATTATCTGGCCGGCAAACACGAGGCCTTGCACTTCTTGGCTGGGAGGGTGATGGAGCTGACGCGGGGGCGGGCTGATCCAAGGAAAGTCATCGAACTCCTCCGAGCCGAGCTCGAAGGCGGTGGTGCGGGCAATGGAGAATAGCCGCGAGCTGGTGCTCATCGACCTCCTCATGGCCAAACCGTGGAAGCGGTTGGTCGCCTGGTTGATCGATGAGTTCATCCTCGCCGCGGTGGTGGCCTTGCCCGTTTATCTCCTGCTAAGGGAGCCATATCCCTACACCAGGACTGCCCAAGTCTTTGTCGTAACGAGCTTGATCTATTTCTCCGCGCTGGAGGGGTGGCGCGGGCAGAGCATCGGGAAGCATATAATGAATTTGATTGTGTGCGCGGAGGACGGCGGGCGCATGGGGTTCAAGAAAGCGCTGCTGAGGAGGGTGGGGCTGGCGACGATATTCGGGTTTTTGGATGCGGCCGCTATCCTCGCCACAGCAAAAAGGCAGAGGCTGTTCGACATCATAGCTGGGACGGTGGTGGTGGAAGCGGCGCACGAGAAGGAGGCCAGAGCCTACCTTAGCGGCGCCGCCCCAGCGGAGGTGCTCGAGAGGCTAGGCGTGCCCTCCCCGCCCACCGAGAAGGAGAGGCTCGAACAAATCGTAAAGCATATGAAGGAAATGCTCGCCGAACTGAGAAGGCGATACAGGGAGGGAAAGTTGACCCGCGACGAATATTCGAAGCTCAAAGAAAAGTACGAAGAGCGCTTGAAGCAGCTCGAGAGGAGGCTAGTCGGCGAAGAGCGCGTTTAAGATGATCTCCGGATCGAACTCAACTAAGTCGTCGTAGCCCTGTCCCGTGCCAAGGAAGAGAATCGGCTTACCCGTCACGTAGGCGATGGAAAGCGCGGCTCCTCCCCTAGCATCGGCGTCCATCTTGCAGAGGATGGAGCCGTCTATGCCAACGGCCTTGTCGAAGGTCGATGCCTGCTCCACCGCGTCGTTGCCGGTTAGGGCATCGCCGACGAATATCGTTAGATCTGGCTTCACGACGCGCACTATCTTTCGCATCTCGTCCATGAGGTTGACGTCCGTCTGCATCCTCCCCGCAGTGTCGACGAGCACCACATCCAAGCCTCTTGCCTTAGCATGCGCCACGGCATCGTAGGCGACGGCGGCGGCGTCGGCGCCCCGCCTCTGTTTGATGACCCCCAGCCCAAGCCTTTGGGCGTGGATCTCCAGCTGCTCTATGCCCGCAGCGCGAAAAGTATCAGCGGCTGCGAGCACCGGCTTGTAACCTCGATCCATGAGGTACTTCGCCAGTTTCGCGATGGTCGTCGTCTTGCCTCCCCCGTTGATCCCGACGAACACCAGCACCGCAGGCTCCCCCTTCGCGCGCTTGGCGTCGATGACCTTGAGCAGATCTATCTTGCGCCCCGCCGAAAGCACCCCTCGCACCGCTTCCCTCAATGCTTCGTCCGCGAGCTTTTTCGGATCCTCCCTGAGGCCGAGCTTCCTACCGGAGAGCTCGCCCTTCACGTGCTCGATTATTTTATCCGCAACCGGCACAGCGACGTCGCTCTCCAACAGCCCCACCTGAAGCTCCCAGACGATGTCCTCGATGTCCTCTGGGCTTAGTTCCCGGCGGGTTACCCTCTTGATCGCCCGCTTCAGCTTCTGCCGAAGCTTCTCGAGCATCCCATCCCCGTTGCTACTTTCCCCTCGCCTTTTCCAAGATCCTCTCGACCTCTGGCCTAAGGGCCTCGATGCGTTCCCCGAGCTTATCCAGCTCCTGCCGCGCCTGCTCCATGGCTTGTTCTACCTCAGCCGAGCGAGCATTGAGCATCTCTATGGCTTCATCCACACCTCGCTCCGCCGCCACGCCGGCGCCCAGGCCGACCACCACCTTATCCAAGGGTGGCAGCTTGGCAGGGATGAAGGAGTCAGGCCCGATCGCCACCAAGACCTCGGTTTCGAGTTTCAGCTCCTTCAAAGCCCTCAACGTCTCGATCTCAGCGGAGATCTCGGACAACGAGGCTGCCGAGAGGGTAATCTGCTGGCGGAGGATCTCAGCGGCGGCCTGGTAGTTACTGATCTCCTCTAGCAGGCGCTGAAGCCTCTGCCTTTCCTCGGGCGTAAGCCCCTCCACTTCATCACCCATCTGATCCTCCCTCGACCTCCGTTATCTCCTCGATGTGGATAAGGTTTCGCTTGACCCCATGCCTGCTCCCCAGCTCGGATAGGATCCGCTCGATCACGTGTTCCTGCGAGAGGCCTCGGAGCTCCCGCGTGAACTTCTGGCGCCTTCCCTTTTGTTCGAACCAGCCCCTCACGCGGAATAGCTTAGGCATGCTACCCACCTCATATGAAACCTAACGCGCTCTCCACCCTGCCCAGCTCAGGTCCTGTGGTGGGGGTTCCCACGAGGGCACCCTTCGAGTTCGCGATGATGCAAACGCCGACGAACTCAACTCCGCCGCAGGCAGTACCGACGTCGACGGGCACGCGCAGGACGCTCTCGAGCAATTGGATCTCCTCGTCCGACACATCGGGGTGCACTAGGGCTCCCTTGTTAGTCGCCACCGCGGCCGCGCCCACGTTCTTTAGCCCTGCGATGGTGCCTCGCTCGACCGGCACCTCGAGAGCCTCGCTTATCAGCCTTACCTCCTCCTCCGAAAAATCCGGGCTGACGATCGCCCCCTTGTCGTTCGCGAGCACCAGATTGCCTATCGCCGTGTACTTGCTCGATATCCGCACCACCTTCACCCCCAACCGCCTGAGGAGAGCCTCCTCCTGTGGCGCTATGAGATCGGTGACCACCAACCCGTTCGAATTGCCCGCCGCGAAGACCCCTATCAGCGAGCTTCCGTTTATGCTGGCCCTAACAGGCTCCACGCCTAAAGCCTCGGACACGCGCTCATCGCGCGCTGTGAGCTGACTCGGCAAGATCACGACGTCATCCGTCGCCAGCGCAAAGGCACCTAGGTAAGGCAGGTTACCGAAATCCAAGCGCAAAATCGGCATCGCGATCACTCGGCCAAAAAGGCCTCGACCGAGCCGTCATCCTGTTTCACGGCGCGGACGCGGATCCTCCTTAGCGTCCGCTCTATCCCCCGCTCCCAAAGCCTCTTGTTTAAGCCCTCATCGATCTTGACCTTCTTCGCCTTCATGTGCCTCATCAAAAACTCGCGCACTATCTTGACGGCACGAGGGGTGCGCCTACGCCTAGGCGCCTTTCTGACGTCCCTTAAAGGGATCACGTAGATGCGTTCTTCGGGCATTGAATCACCGCTATGGCTTTATCCGCTGACGGCGCCAGCTCCGCCTCTTGACGTTGGTCCGCACCCTGCCGCGCGTCTTGGCCATCACCCATATGGGTACGCGCCTCGTGAGCTTGGCTGCCCTCGCGAGCCTGCGCTTCAACGGAGCCGGCTTATTCCTAGCCATCTCACATCCTCCTGATCCTGAAGGTGCGTTTGCGCTCCTGAAGCCTGCGTAAGATCTCCCGCAGCTGGGCATCCGTGATCTGCGACGTTATCCTCCCAGCCTGAGCGAGTTGGATGAGCTGGAGCTCTATTTGCTCCGCGAACTCCGGCCTCGCGGCCCTGATGTTTGCCAACCTGCTTCTGGCCTCAGGGGTCAGTATCTGTTGTAGCGCCAACCTTTTCTGGATTTCGTACTGCCTTCGCAGCTCTTCTTGGCGTCTCTGCTCCTCCAGCTTGGCCTGAAGCTCCAGCAACCTCCGCCTCCTGATTTCCTCCAGGTCCTCTGGCTCCTCCATATCATCACGCCGCCTTCTGCGCCTTGGCCTGTTCGGCCTTTACCTTGTTGATCATGCTCTTAAGCAAGGACTCGCCTTTAGGCGTGATCTTCCGTCCACCTTTCTCAACCTTGGTCACAAGCCCGGCCTGCTCCAGCTGCTGCAGGATCACGCGTATGATCTTCCCTCCAGCCTTTCTGAAGTGCTCGGGCGCTGACCCCCTCCTCTGCCTGCCTCCGTAGCGGGTGCGCAGCCTGGAGACGCCCACGGGGCCATCTAAGTATATGCGCCTCAGGACGGAGGCCGCACGCACGTACCACCAATCGGGCTGCTCCGGCGGGCGCTGCTTGTGCGCGCCCGTCTTAACGTAATGGCTCCACGGAGGAGGCTGCAGCTCCTTCAGCTTCTTGAGCTCCTCGCTCAGCCGTTTGACGAGGAGGCTCGGCGATACCTCTTCTACCAACATCCTTCCACCGGACTCATCGGGTTTGTCACCTAACCTTTAAATCCGATGTTATTAACGTTTTTCAATCCCCTTTTGACCGGTACGCGTGTACGATGGCCACAGCGCAGGCAGGTGATGACGATGCTCGGCGATGGGCGGGGGCGCGTTCGAACCCTACAGCTGACGCCTGGCTTCAAAAAGGACAGACACTTCCTACAGAACTTCCTCCTCAGGTGGGCTGGCATGCGCAAGTTGTATCTAGTCGCCAGCCGCCAAGCAAGCTGAACATACCTATCCGCCAGCGCGGGGCGCTCTCTGAATACTCGCTCGGCCAGCTCAAAGAGACGGTCTATGCGCTCGGCGGCGATGATTTTATCGTCCGACCGCAAACCACTCCTCCGGCGTGGCATCGACTTACCCCAGCCTCTTCCTTTGAATGGACAACGCCTCTTCGTACGCGTAAATTGCCCTCGTCGCCACCGTCGCTGCCTCGAGCTTCTCCGGGTCGACGCATACCAGCTCGTCTGAGAACTTGGCCACGTCCGAGCGAAAGTCACCGTGGGGAAAGGCGCCAACGATAACACAAACCTCTTCGTCGCCCCTAAACCCTCGAAAGAGCTCGCTGTAGGGCTTCCTCTCGCCCCTCTCCGTGAGGGTGATCACCTTAGCTGCACTTATCCTGCGGACGATATCGGACAGCGGGGAATCCTCGATGCGCAGGAGAGGTCTCTCGGGAGGAACGGCCCCGATCAGAAACAGTTGCTCCAGCAGCCCCGCGAAGCGGTTCTGGGCTCGGGGTATCCTCGTAGCGGGGTCCACGGTCACGAGCTTGTCGTGCCTAGTGTGGACGTAGAGCCTCAACAATCCCTCGCGGTTCAAGGGGCTGTCGAGCGCGAGCAACAGGCAAAGGTGCACTATGTCCGGCCTTCCTCGGCGGTCGGCCTCGGGCAGGCGTCGCATCGCAACGTAATGATAGTTCGAATCGAGTAATAGCTCAGTAGGTCTCCTACCCCTGCGGCGGGCCTGCCAGCGTATCGTGCGGTCCGACGCGATCTCGGGGGGAACCGTCTCAAGCTCTGCATCCGCTAATATCAGGTGGAGCATGCAAACACGACCTTATTTTGGCGTGAAAGTTATTTAATCCGTCCCCACAGTCAAGTTGGGTCAACATGTTAGCGCACAAGCTATTGGCGACGATCTCGATCTTTGCCATCATCGCGGCCTTTAGGTTGCTCTTTGGCACGCTCGTAAGCCGCAAGCTAGGCAAGCTGGTAGGGCACGGGAGCCTCACCAACCTAGTATCGATCATTTTGGCGACGTGCTTGATAATCCTCCTACTGTACATCTGGGACATAATCCCCATGATCCTAAGCGTGCTGGCGGCGCTCGGGGTGATAGGGGGCGCTCTCGCCTTCACGCTCAAGGACATCTGGATCTCAAACGCGTTCGCCGGGATCTCCCTGATCGGCAGCAAGCTGATAGACATCGGGAGCGAGGTCGAGGTCGGCGGAAAGCGGGGGAAGGTGATAGAGATGACCCTGACCACGACAAAGCTGAAGACCAGGGATGGACGCATAATAATGGTGCCCAATAGGAAATTTAAGGAGGATATCGTGACCATCATAAGAGCGCCGAAGTGAGGTTCGAGATGGCCTTTCCTCTAAGGGATGAGAACCCGGTGAAGGGCAAGCCCATCCTCACGGTCTTCCTGATAGTCCTGAACTCGGCCATCTTCCTGGGCTGCCTCCTCTCCGGCTCCTTCGCGGAGATCGTCGAGAGCTACGGCATGGTGCCTAGAGATATCGTGCGGGGGCAGAGGTTGTATACCTTGATCACGTCGATGTTCCTGCACGGCGGCTACCTTCACATCATAGGAAACATGTGGTACCTCTGGATCTTCGGGGACAACATCGAGGACGCCTGCGGCAGACTGAGGTTTTTGCTGCTTTACCTGGGCAGCGGTTTGATAGCCAGCTTAGCGCATATCCTCTCCGACCCGGGCTCTACTATCCCGACTATAGGCGCTTCCGGGGCGATCTCCGGCGTGCTCGGGGCCTACCTCGTACTATACCCTCGAGCCAACGTGCTGACGCTGGTGACAGTGCTCTTCATCTGGCACCTGGTCAAGATTCCGGCCATAGCGTTTCTGGGTTTCTGGTTCCTGCTGCAGGTGCTGAGCGCGTCGGTGCTCCTCGTAGCCCGCGTTCCATCGACCGTCGCCTACTGGGCGCATATCGGTGGCTTTTTGGCTGGCGCTATCTTAGTGCTCCCGCTCAGGCGGCGCCGTAGGCGCGGGAGGCTAACTTTTAGCTACGCTTGAAACCTTTCCTACTTCAAAACGTTACCACATCGCCGGTCCTGAGTTGCCTGCATTTTTCTCCGAACGCCTCGGCGAGCTTCCTTATCGCCTTCCTCCCCGTGCAGTGGCAGGGCATGACCGCCCGAGGATCTATCCTCTGCAGTTCCCTGATGGTTGCCCTCATCCTCGCGGCGCTGGCGTCGAGGAGGTGAAATCCCCCAACGATCGCGTGTACGTCTTTTGAGCCGGTTACCCTAAGCCCTTGAACGACGGTGTTTATCAAACCGGCATGAGCACAGCCCGTGATGACCACGAGCCCTTTACCCCTTACGTCGACGAAGAGCGCTTGGTCGTCAAGCACTTGATCGTCCACCAGCTTGCCCCGCCTCCCCGCCTTGAATCCCTTCACCTCCTCAAAGGGCACGACCCTTTCGATCTCCCCGCTAACCCACGTTCCAGGCGATAGGCGCTTGGGATCGCGACTTAGAGATAGCATGCCGTTCGATCGTTCTATCTCCGAGGGCCCGAACGGAACCCCGACCTTTTTGAGGCCCCTGCGCTTCGACGCGAACTTCTGCTCGAACGCGCTGGGGTGAGCCATTATGGGTACCGCTTTGTTTATGTGCCCCAAGATGCCGAGGAGGCCCCCGCTGTGATCGTAATGTCCGTGGCTAAGCAGGATCGCGTCCACCCTCGCAAGGTCGACGCCGAGCTTTTCGGCGTTTCTCGACACGATGTCCGCAGACTGCCCGGTGTCCATGAGCAAGCTCGTGATGCGCTTTCCAGCCCGAAGCTCGATGAACATCGACAGCCCATGCTTTGCCTCGAGCTCTGGCTTTAGGGGGTTTTTGGAGTCGTCTACCAGAACCGTAAGCCGCATCCTATCGACTTGGCCTTCCTCCACGGAAATCGCCCCTAGCAAACCTACTTCAAATCTTATAAAGAGAAGATAGGTCATCCTCGGTGGGGACGTAAAATGCCGGAAATGGCAAGGATCGCGAGGATCATCATCGGCAGACCTTTTCTGGTGCTCGCTTGCGTAGCTGTGGTGAGCACCTTCATGGCCTACGGCGTCGCGAAGCTCTCGATGACCACGGACTTCAGCGAGTTCCTCCCCGAGGACAATCCGGCCGTTAAAGCGAAGCTCGCGCTAGAGGGCGAGTTCGGCAAGGTTTCCTACGTGCAGATCCTCGTCGAAGGGGACAACCTCGTTCGAGCCGGAGCGATCCGTGCCATGCTCGAGCTCAAAGATTCGATGCTGTCCGACGAGGATCTGGAGAACTTCATCGTGCAGGTGGAGGCCTACACCGATTATGTGATCCCGCTCATCCTCAACGCCAGCGGCGGCGTGCTACCGCCTGATCCCCTGCTCGAGACGGGCGTGCAATCGCTGCTTGCGAGGCCTGAGGTGGCGACGAGGGTCGTGGGAAAGCTGATCACGAGCGATCAAAAGGTGGCGTTGATCACCGTGACCTTGAAGGGGGAACTGCCGGAAGACGAGCGCGCGACGATCATCCGTGCCATCAAGCGACATGTGCGCGACCTAAACGAATCGAGCGAAGGTCTGCAGGCCAAGGTGACGGGAGATATCATCATACGTGAGGACATCTATGGTATGATGGACAAGGACAACCGCATCCTGATCCCGGCAGCAGGCCTGCTCGTGTTGGCGATCCTCTTCTTGGCCTTCAGGCGTGCCTCGGATATCCTCATCGCCCTCTCGACCGTCGCTTTGGGTTCGATGTGGGCGCTGGGCATCATGGGCCATCTCGGGCTGAGCTTCACCGTGTTCCACGTCGCGCTCGTGCCGCTCCTCTTGGGCTTGGGGGTGGACTATGCGATCTACATCCTTAACCGCTACTACCAGGAGCTCGGGAGAGGCCCTTCAACGGATAGAGCAATTCTAACCTCTGTCACAAAGGTGGGTGTTGCCGTCTTCACCTCCGCCGTCACGACGATGGTCGGGTTCAGCTCGTTCATGAGCTCGGAGCTCGTGCCCTTCAAGACGTTGGGTGCCTTCGCCGCGTTGGGGATCCTGTTCAACTTGGTCCTATCGCTCACCTTCTTGCCGGCGGTGCTGACGATAAGAGATGAGAGGAGGGTGAATCCCGCGAGGGCCAAGGTCCTAAAGCGAAGAGGACGCGCGCAAAGACTGCTCGCGGCTGCCTCCCTTCGCGTGGGCCGCCATTGGAGGCTGATAATGGCGGGCGCGGCCTTAGCTACGGTCGTGTGTTCCATCTCCGCGGTGGGCATACCCACGACGATGTCGGTCGAACTGTTCCTGCCGAAGGACATCGAATCCGTAGCCACGGCTTACCGGATAAGCGATAAATTCGGCCAACGATCGGCGATCTTCATCCTCGCCAGGGGTGAGGTGACGAGCGTCCAAGGGCTGAGGGAGATGCTCGCCCTGCAAGAAGCCGTGCTCAAGGATCAACGCAATGCCGGCGGAGGCCTCATAACAAGTTCCTGGAGCTTGGCCGATGCGGTGATACTCGCGGCCGGCGGCCAAATGCCTGCGAACGACGCCGAGGTATCGGAAGCCATCCAGCGCCTGGACCCAGCTATCAGAGGGAGGCTCCTCAGCGATGGTCTGGCCGTGGTGTACTTCTTCGTTAGCGCGAGGACGGACGAAGAGGGCAAGTTGGCGACTGAGATAGTCAGGTCCAACGTGGAAGCGCACGTCGGTCAAGCGCTAGACCTAACCATCGACGGCGAACCGGCCGTCGGAGGGGAACCGGTCGTGCTCAGCGATATCCTCGGCAGCATAGGCCCCACCCTGTACCGCTCCACGGCGCTGACCGTCCTGCTTTGCTTCGTCGCTTTAACCCTCTTCTTCAGGTCGCTGACGACCGGGTTGATCGCGCTGATGCCGCTCGTGCTCGCCCTGAGCTGGGAGTTCGGCACCTTGAGGTTGCTTGGCTGGCCCCTCGACGTGCTGACGATGGGTATCTCGGCTCTGATCATAGGTCTAGGCGTCGATTACACCGTCCACATGATCTTTCGCTTCGAGGAGGAAAGGGGCAAAGCCGAGCCATGGCAAGCGGCGGCGAAGGCGGTCGCGGGGGTGGGCACGGCAATACTAGCGGCCGCGGCGACGACCATAGGGGTGTTCGCGGTGCTCTCGCTCTCCGGCATGCCCGCGATGAGGAGGTTCGGCATCCTTACGGCGCTCGTGATATCTTACGGGCTGATCGTGGCGCTCGTGATCCTGCCCACCATTTTGGTCCTGCGGGAGCTTCGGGCGAAAGCGAGGGCCCCCTTACAAATGCGATAACGTCCTCCCCACGAGTTCACCGGCCCAAATTTAAAGAACCCGGAACTCCCAATGACACATGGGCGATGGGACGAGGGTTTTACCCATAGCGTTTGATTCGTTCGGCGTTCGGAGCATGTCCACCTTGGTCTCTATGGGCGACTTGATGGTGCAGATCGACCCCGGGGTGGCGCTGGGGCCGACCCGCTACGGGCTGGGGCCGACCGACGCTGAGTTCAGGGCGCTCGAGCTATCAAGGGAGAAAATAATGGAGGTCTCCGAAAAGGCGGAGGTCTCCATCGTCACGCACTATCACTACGATCATCATCCCTTCCCCGATGACGACGAGATGTATCAGCGCTGCTTCAGGGACAAGTTGATCCTAGCCAAGGACAGGAACAAGGATATCAATCTCTCGGGCAAGAAGCGCGGCCAGATCTTCGATTCGAAGGCGAGGGGGCTGGCGAGGGCGATCGAGTGGGCGGACGGGAGGGACTTCGAGCTGGAGGGCGTCCACCTCTCGTTCTCGCCCGCGGTCTGGCACGGCGAGGTCGGGAGCCAAGTGGGGAGGGTGATCATGGTCTACATGGAGAAGGGGAGGGATTCGCTGCTCTTCGGGAGCGATGCCCAGAGCCTGGCCGACCCAAAGGCCCTCGAGTGGGTGCTGGAGAAGGACCCCAAGTTCATGATCCTCGACGGCTTCCCCACCATCTTCGTGGGCTGGAGGATGGCCGCGGCGTCCTTCGAGCGCTCCAAGGAGAACTTGAAGAGGGCGATAGAGGAGACGGGGGCGAAAACGATAATCCTCGACCACCACATCCTGCGGGATATCCAGTACAAGGAGAAGATGGAGGACGTCTTCGAGCTTGCCGCTGACCTGAAAAAGAGGCTCTTGAGCGCCGCCGAGTTCTACGGGCTAGAGAATTTCTTCCTAGAGGCGTGGAGGAAGGAGATCTCGAGGGGGCTGAGGCGGGTCGACGTCGAGGCATACTTCAACAAGCTATCCGGCCGCATCGAGTCGGCTTTGGTCGACGGCGCTCGGCCCGAAGTTTAGTTGGCGGTCAAAACATCTAAAAGGTGGTGCGGCCGGCGGGATTCGAACCCGCGCTTCAGGCTTGGAGGGCCTGAGTCC
>JAWCKY010000035.1:0-9674 GCA_038851365.1 Hadarchaeales archaeon (SeqCode) | reverse complement strand
GGAAGGTGAAGAGGGCTTTTGCGCACATGTTCGGCACCCAACTACCACCCGACATCGTGCTCGACATCCGAGAGTTCAAGGAGCCAGTAGACGGGAGGACGATTTGCGAGGTCGTGGCGGGGGAGGTGGCGGCGAACGAGGAGCTGTTGGATCAAAAACTCTTCGGTTACACCGTCATCGATAGCTACAAGGCGGTGCTGGGGCTCTCGGCGGACGAGTTCACGAGGCTGTACGGCCTGACGACTGAGAGGGCACTCGTGTTCACGGGCGTCACGACCGGGCGCTCGCCCATGGTCGCGATAAAGGTCATAGGCATCACACCAGGCATGGTAATATTTCACGGGAGCCTTCAGGCGGTTGATCCCTTGGGTATTAAAATAGCGGAAATCCTACGGGTGCCGCTCGTCGTATCGAGGCTCCCATCGGTAAGCGATCTCCTCGATAAACTGCGTAAATGCGCGATTTGATACGACGATCGTCGAAATCATTATAGACAATCGAAAAATATTTAACGCTCACGCCAGACGATTAGCATAAATCTAGGAGGAGGACGGCGAAAATTTATGGACGTTGGAATTGTCGGTTACGGGGTCTACATCCCAAGATATCGGCTCAAGCTAGAGGATATAGCCAAGGTATGGGGGGCAGATGCGGGGAAGATAAAGCAGGGGCTGTTGGTGGATGAGAAATCCGTCCCCGGACCGGACGAGGACACCGTTACCATCGCCGTGGAGGCGGCCAGAAACGCCGTAAGGCATGCGAGAATCGACCCCCAGGACATCGGCGCCATCTACGTTGGCTCCGAATCGCATCCGTACGCCGTGAAGCCCACCGCAACCATAGTTGCGGAGGCGATAGGGGCCACGCCTAACCTAACTGCGGCGGACTATGAGTTTGCCTGCAAGGCAGGTACGGCGGGCATTCAAACGTGCATGGGCATGGTCGAGGCGGGGATGATAAAATACGGCATGGCCATAGGCGCTGATACCGCCCAAGGTGCCCCCGGGGATCCGCTCGAATACACCGCCGCAGCTGGTGGGGCAGCGTTCATAATCGGAAAAAACGGAGGCGAGACAATCGCCGCGATAGAGGGAACCTGCTCCTACACCACGGACACCCCTGATTTCTGGCGCAGGGAAATGCAGCCATATCCGAGGCACGGGGGCAGGTTCACAGGCAAGCCTGCCTACTTTAAGCATGTCCTCTCAGCGGCGACGGCCCTTCTCCAGCAGTTACAGCTCGGACCCCAGGATTACTCGTATGTGGTGTTTCATCAGCCGAACGGTAAGTTCCCGCTTCAGGCCGCCAAAGAACTAGGTTTTTCGACCGAACAAGTGCTGCCCGGGTTGCTCGTGACCAAGATAGGCAACACCTATTCCGCGTCCACCTTACTTGGCCTAGCCGCCGTCTTGGACCAGGCTAAGCCGGGCGAGAGGATCCTCGCTGTTTCTTATGGCTCAGGCGCCGGGAGCGATGCCATAAGCTTGCTGGTGAGGGACGCCATAGAGGAAAAGCGGAATTCGCCGAAGGTGTTGGACTACGTGAACAAGAAAATAATCATCGACTACAGCACCTACGCGAAGTTCAGGCGGCTGCTGGTGAAGTAGATGAGAGAAGTGGCGATAATAGGGGTGGGGCTGACCAAGTTCGGCGAGCTTTGGGACGTTTCGTTCAGGCAGATGATCGTTGAGGCCGGTGCTCAGGCCATAGAGGACGCTAACGTGGACGGCAAGCAGATCGACGCGATGTACGTGGGAAACATGTCCGCCGGTCAATTCATCCGCCAAGAGCACGTGGCCTCGCTCATAGCCGACCACGCTGGCTTGGTGCCAATACCCTGCACAAGGGTAGAGGGCGCCTGCGCCTCCGGTGGGCTTGCCCTGCGGCAGGCGTTCATAGCCGTGGCTTCGGGGATCCACGATATAGTGGTGGCGGCTGGGATAGAGAAAATGACGGATATCTTGACGGAGCAGACCACCGAGGCGCTCGCGACGGCTGCAGACCAAGAGTGGGAGGCGCAGGTAGGGGCCACGTTCCCGGGACTCTACGCCCTCATGGCGAGGCGCCACATGTATGAGTACGGCACGACGGAGGAGCAGATGGCCATGGTCGCGGTCAAAAACCACTACAACGCCTGCTTCAACCCGTGCGCGCAGTACCACATGAAGATAACAGTGGAGGATGTTTTGAACTCCGCACCCGTTACCTATCCGCTCAAGCTGCTCGATTGCTCGCCCATCACCGACGGTGCCGCATGCGTTATCCTCGCCCCCGCTGAAAAGGCGAGGCGATTCACTGACACGCCAATCTTGATCGCGGGAAGTGGACAGGCGAGCGATACCATTTCTCTACACGATAGACCGACGTTGACCGGCATAAGGGCAACGACCGAGGCGGCGAGGGTCGCTTACAGGATGGCCGGAGTAGGGCCACGAGATATAGATCTCGCGGAGGTCCACGATTGCTTTACAATAGCCGAGATAATGGCGATAGAGGATCTTGGCTTTTGTAAGAAGGGTGAGGGAGGTAGGGTTACCGAGCAGGGTGAGACAGCGCTTGGGGGGAGGATACCCATCAACACGAGCGGTGGCCTGAAGGGCAAGGGACACCCCGTCGGTGCAACCGGCATCGCCCAAGCCGTCGAGATAGTGCAACAGCTTCGAGGCGAGGCCGGCAAAAGGCAGGTGGAGGGTGCGGAAATCGGGCTCACCCATAATGTGGGCGGAACCGGGGGCACCGCGGTCGTGCACATATTTAGGAGGGGTGACTAGATGGGCGTCCCGAGGTTTTGGCGGGAGATACCGAATCGCTACAACTTGATCGGCACTAAGTGCAAGAACTGCAACAAGGTTTTCTTCCCGCCGCGCTACATCTGTCCAAATTGCAGGCGCGTCGGCAAGCTTGAGCCATGCAAGCTGAAGGGACGCGGCAAGATCTACTCCTACGCCATTACATACGTGCCATCGAACGGCTTTGAGGATCAAGTGCCCTACGTGCTGGCGATAGTCGAGCTCGAGGAGGGACCGAGGATTACGACGCAAGTCACGGATTGCGATCCGAATGACATCAAGATAGGCGATGAGGTGGAGATAGTTTTCAGGCGGATGGGCGAGGAAGGGGAAGAAGGGGTAATTTACTACGGATATAAAGCGAGGAAAATCTAAAAACCAGCCAGATCATACCCGTCGCGCGAAGGTCATGTATCCGGGATGAGCGATCATTCGAGTCTTCGGCCTCGTGCTGCCTGGTTTGACCTCGAATTCCCTGACTAGACATTCTATGGTTTGGTAGTTGACGAAGCTATAATTGGGCAGTTCCGCGTGTAGCCTCTGAACGTGCTCGATGCATGGGGAGAAGACCGCGAGATAACCCCCTGGCTTAAGTGCCACCTCCGCGTGGGGCAACACCCTCTCGGGCTGGGGCAAATCTAGCGCAACGAGGTCAACGTCCCGTTCCTCTATTCCCTCGTAGATATCCTTGAGCTTTATCGTCACAATATCGCTTAACCCAGCCGAGCGGATGTTCTCCTCGGCTAGTCTAGCGAAGTCCTCCCTGACCTCGTAGCTTATCACCCGACCGTTCGGCCTCACCAAATTTGCTAAAAACATCGCCAAGGCTCCCGAGCCGGCTCCAGCGTCCACCACGATATCACCCGGGCCTAGCCCGGTGTAGGCGATTATCTGCGCCGCGTCCTTTGGGAGCACTATCTGGGGCGCGCGTTTCATCTTCTGCAAAAAGTCCGTGATCCTCGGCCTCAAAATCACGAACTCTTTGCCGGTGTGTGATTTCAACTTCTCGCCTGGTTTTTTGCCGATCGCGGCGCCGAGATCGATGGCACCTAAATCGGTATGTAGTTGTCTGGGCTCCGCTGCGACGAGATATTTTCTGCCTCTTTCATCGATCAGGATTACTTTCTCTCCCCTTTGGATCATCCAATCGCCAATTTCGTTGTCGAGCTTATATATCCCCTGTTAAACGTTGGATAAGGGAGCGTCATGCGCATAAGTTGGCCGTCCCTTTATATGCGGCCGCGGCAAATGATCGCCATACCTGCGATCCTATCCGTCATCTTCTCGATCGCAATTTTGATCCGTGGGATTCCCATTGGCATGGAGTTCACCGGTGGCACGTTGGTCCGGGTTCGCGGGCTTGATGATCGGCCGGACCTTTCGATGATCGAGCCTGCGGTTGAGAACTTTTTGGGCTCGAAGATAGATCTCAAGATAACTGAGGACCGCACCCGTCAAACCGGAAGGTTTGGATTGGACTTGGAGACTAGCAAGGTGTTGAGCGAGGAGGAAAAGGTCGAGCTTCAGAAGTTTTTGGAGGAGAAATTTGGCATAACGGGGAACTACGGTGCGGAATGGTTTGGGTCCATACTCACGGGCATCTATCGAGAGCAAGCGCGTAGGGCGATAATTGCCGCGGTCATCGCGATGGCCATCATCATCTTCATCACGTTTAGGCACAAGGTGGTCGTCAGCGCCATCCTCCTTTGCCTCGGCGTCGACATGCTCGGGACTCTTGGATGCATGGCGATATTCGGAGTTCCCTTCACCTTGGCATCGATCGCTGGCCTCCTGATGCTCATAGGCTATGCTGTTGATACCAATATCTTGCTATCGGTTCAAACCGTGAAGCGCTTGGGCGGTGAGGTAAGGGAACGGATCGCCACCGCCATGAAGACTGGGCTGATGATGAGCGGCACCACAGCGCTGGCGATGATCATCATTAATGTTATCACCGTTGCTCCAGCTCTCTACCAACTCTCCGCAGTTTTGATATTCGGCATCTTGGTCGACATCGTCAACACTTGGTTCTTGAATGCCGGGATTTTGCTGTGGCATTCAAGCCGAATTAAGGAGGAGTTCTATGTCAGCGAGTAGGGAGTGGCGCATTTGGTTGCTCGTGCTCGTTACATTGTTTTCGGCGATGTTGCTAATAAGGCCGGGTATAAAATACGGGGTCGACATCGCTGGCGGATCTAGGATAACTTTGCGGTTGGAGGCATCTCATGTTACCATCAAAATGGAGGATTTGTCCAAGTTGGACAACCTCGTCAGAGCGCTCGAGGACAATTTGCTTTCGACGGTCAAGGTAGTGGCCTACAACGAAAACATAAAACAGATCACGCTAGAAGTGGGCAGGGCCGTGACGGAGGACATGATATCAGGGATCATCGACAACCTTGGGCAGCTCGTCGGGCTCGAGGAAAATAAGGTCAGCGATGAAACACGCGACGAGATCATGCACATACTTCAAGCTAGGGTAGATCCGTACGGTACAATTGGGGCCCAATTTAAGCCGCTTGGGACGAACTTCATCCTTTTTGAGATATCAGGCATCGAGCCGGAGCGAGCCAAGGAACTGCTCGGGAGGCAAGGCAAGCTGGAGGCATTCGTGGACAACACGCTCGTCTTGAGGGGAGGAGATATCTTGCGCGTGGGCCTGATTCGAATCGAGCTAGAAGCTGGAGGATATAAGTACCACGTCCCGTTTGAGATTTCGGAAGATGGCGCTCGGAGATTCGCGCAAGCATCCGTTGGGAAGGCTGGTCATTGCTTGGCGATTTACTTAGATCGTCCGGACGATGCAGTTTTGATCTTCGATAGACGGCTCTTAGGAGAGCTAGAGGCCTTTACCTACGACGAGAACTTGAGGGTATTCATCCATCGCACTGGCGGATTTCCGGTCATGGTCCCTGCGGTGGCAGTGACTCCGGGATCGCTGGAGGTGGAGGTTCTAGAATTTCTGCAGAAACAGCGCGAGTCCGCGATTAGGGCGATTTTTTTGGGTGAGGAAAAGGACTTTTCTCCAGAGGTTGTTGATAAAATAAGGGAGCTTTTTTCGATCGTTGAGAGCATACCAAGACCTGCGGATCAAATAGCAGACGAATGGGTGCGCCGAGCCTGTGGATTAGAATCTTGGCCACAAATTCAATCGGATATCGCCGGGAAAGCGGTGACGGACGTCGAGATAACCGGCGTTCGGAGTTCTAGGGATGATGCGGAAAGGGACGCAAGGGACCTGCAAATATTGCTGTCTCAAAGATTGCCAGTAAAAATCTCGTTTGAAGGGGAGACGGCAATCGAACCGAGGCTAGGCGCTGAGATAAAAAGCGAGGTCATAAGGGCTGCGGTGGGGGCGATCGTCGGCATTTGGGCGATGCTTTACATTCGCTATAGGCGCTTCAGGATCGCCGGGGCCATTGTCGGAACGATGCTATGTGAAGTAATTATAACGTTGGGGCTGGCTTCCGCGATTCGCTGGACGATCGGTTTGCCGGAGATAGGTGGGTTGATCGCGGTCATAGGCAGCGGCGTCGACCATCAAATAGTCATCACCGATGAAATCTTGAGAGGAGTGGCACCTCAGGCGAAAAAGGTGAGCATCAGGGGTCGAATCGGTAGGGCCTTCTCGGTGATCTTTGCCGCAGCCGCGACAACCATCGCGGCGATGGTATGCCTGGCATCGCTCGGCTTCGGTGTGATGAGGGGCTTCGCGCTGGTAACGACCATCGGCGTGTTATCTGCGGTTCTAGTCACTCGTCCGGCTTATGCTAGACTGATCAGCGCATTATTGGCGAAGGAACTTAGCGAGGGTTAACTGCCTATAATTAGGCCAGCCGATATGGCCGCAAATGTCGCCATAGCCGCGACGAGGCATAAAAACTTCCTTTCTATCCCGAGTAAATCTAGTACCGGTTTCGACGTTGCATAAACTGTTGCCGCGCAGATGAAATAGAACCAAAGGACCACTGCGGATACCACCAACAATGGAAATTTCAACAGGAGTAAGACGAATGCAATGAAGCCGGCTGCGCACGCCGCTAAAGCTAGCGGGTAGAAAAGGGCCAACAGTAGGACTCTCTCCCTAGTGGTCATGCCCGTCACACCATGAAGAAGTATTGAGTAACCGTCGGAAGCTTCCTTCTCAGGGAGGCTATTTCCGGTAGGTACACGAGAAGTTCTCCACCAGTACATTTTTTCCCCAATAGCTGGCTCACCACCTTTGCTTCAACTTCTCCGGTTATCTTTGCCGTCCCCCTGCCGAGCTTTGGATCGAAAGATACTAAAATAGGGAGGAACAGGCTATCCCATTCGCTTTCAGGTAAGATACTTGCTAGCAGTTCAAGCTCGCCACGTTCGAACTCGTGGATCGATCCGTTTCTGCCGACGACTTGCGGTTTTTTTGACTTCAGGGCCTCGCTCAGCGAGATTCGCTTAATCGGGAGGTGAACATTTAGCTTGGCCAGTTCCCGCTCGATCCAGCGCTCAGAGTTCATGTCCTTGCCTCGAGCACCGCTTTGATCCGCTTGAGGCGCGAGAAGTTTTCCCTTTCCATCTCATCCAATCTCATTGTTATGAATTTTATTGTCGCTTTCAGGCGGGGGATTATTATGTACTCTAACGCGTTGGCCCTTCGCTTCGTTTTCTCCAGTTCTCTAGCTATCGCTCGGGCAGACTCCTCAAGTTCGGCCAATTCGACCAGGAGCTTGAGGGTTTTTTCGAACTCTCTCGCCGCATCGTCTAAGGCGGAGGATGTGAAATGGATGCCATAACCCCTTTCCAAAACCTTTCGCTCTACCCTTTCGATCCTCAAGGCTGGGGTCATGATCCCCATTATATAGCGAGTGGACGCATCCAACTGGATCTCTCGTCTAGACTCCCGAGCAGCTTGCTGGGTTTCGATCGTGCCGACGACGGCGAGGCAAATGGATAGCATCCGGTGGGCAGCGGATAATTGTTGCAGGGCATTCGTCCTCGCCTGTTTTACCTTTTTGAGCACCTCAAAGAACTCGATGATGAGGGCATCCATTTTTTCTGTGAGTAAGTCATGTCCCCTCTGCGCCAAGCTGATTCTCCTCCTCAGTTTTATGAGTTCCATCCTAGTTGGGGAGATCGCCATTGGCGCGGCCATTTAACCTCCTCCAACTTTTTCTGTCACCTTCGTCCCGACGGCACGTTTGATAAGTTCATATAACTCATCCACTGCCGGCACATAGCCGGTCTTATCGGGTATCGCAAGCACCACCGGAAGAACTCCTTTGGCCCTCATCAACAGCTTGAACTCTTCTCCCAAATCATCGATGGTCCGATGAGTGATCAATAATAGCCCCATATCCTTCTCCATCAAAAAACTCCTGAGCTTGGATAGGGTTTCCTCCTTGCTCACGTGTATGTGGGCATGCCGCACGCCGGCCAACGCAAAGCCGGTCACCGTGTCGGCATCGCCGATCACTGCGATTTTATAGCTCAATTTTAGGCACCCTCACCAGTAGCTCCTTAATCCTCTCCGGTTCGACCCCATCCGCCTTTAGTCTTATGATCGTACGTAGGTTCTTGATCTCAGCCTCCTTCATGTAAATGTAGGAGAGCACGGGGGCTAAGCTGAGCAATTTTGTTATTGCCATCCATTTGCATATCCTCAGTAGCCCTTCGTCTAGTGATTTTTCCATCGCCAAAAGTGAGCCAGTGGATTCGAAGTGGGGCATGGCTCCTGCAAGTATAGGGCCATAACGGGTGTGCGATACCGCCTCAACGGATGCTGGCACATCCCCGGCGAGGATCATAGACCTCAGCGCCTCCTCCGGTAGCTCGTGCGACGGCTTGATCACGAATTTATCTATTTCATCAGGCGGCACCCCTTCTCTTTTGAGCCGTAATATCAACTTGATATTTACCGCGTCTATCTCGTAGCCGATCACCGCCTTTAGGATTTGGCGCTGGCGTTTTGCCTTTAACACCTCTGCCCACAAACTCGAATAATAATGCTTGTCCAAGGCGGAGGTCAAGGCGATCAAACCCACCTTCTCATATGCCTGAAGGGCTTTGGAAGCGACTTCGAAGTACTCGGTGCCCTCCAAATACCTGAGGAATTCCTCAAGACTCTCCGCAGCAGCCAGCAACTCGAGTCTATGAATGGGAAGAGTCGGGGATGGTATGATATATTTCATCCTCTCTTCCTTCGGAAGCTTGTCGTGGATCGCGGCGAGCAGGGTCTTAAGGTTCCAGAGATCTATTCGCCGGATCAACTTAGCGATAACCCCTCTCTCCTCTCTCGGTACCATCTCGAGAAGCTCACGATAGCGTTCGCTGACGCTCATTTTGAGGGCCCGTTCGATCGCGATGACGTCGATCCTCTCGGACCTAGGAATATCCTTGAGGTATGGGCCATAATCAGTATCCTCTAGGCCAGCTAGAACATTAACGACCTTAGCCGCATCTGCGAACTCGAGGAGGCGGGACTCAGGGATAGACCTTGCCTCCCAAGCGCTGATCTTCGCGCTGCAGTAAACGTATGGCGTCGTGCGTCTGGCGTGGGCGATGATCAAGACTAAAAAAATCCCCATGAGCGCGAATACCAGCATCAAAGCCAGATCGCTCATGTGGACCCTTCAAAAAGGACCTTTGCTACTTTTATTCGGAGGGCTTCGAACTCTCTGTTCATCCTAGCCTCGAGGGTATCGTCGATTTCCATCTTACCATCTGGCGTTCCAACCCTCACCCCACCCATTGTCTGGATTGGCTCGCCCAGTGATACGCTCTGGAGCCTTCCCGCAGCTCGAAGGAGTTCATCCACGTGCTTTTGGAGGAGCTTCAGGTCCCTCTCATTAGCACGGATGACCACCTTATCCGAATTGAGTTTTTTACACGCCTCAGCCGCGATGCGGA
>JAWCKY010000034.1:0-12045 GCA_038851365.1 Hadarchaeales archaeon (SeqCode) | reverse complement strand
TCGAAGCAAACCGTCGTCGCCAAATCGCCGAGCGATGGCTCAGGAGGTTCTTCAATTGTTTGTCCTAAGTCTTTAGGAGGTTGCCAGCCCAGCCGGGCGAGAGCCAACTCAAGCGCTTTGATTACCTCCCCTTTGAACTCTCCCCAGGGATTTTGCATACATATCGAAGACATATTTCGACGTCAAAATAAATAACGGCGATTGTCCGGTTATCGACGACCCTTCAACTCAGGTCCTTGACCAATCTTTCAATGCCAAGTATTATTATCAAGGCGCTTAGAATCAGTTCCACCTTTATCAACCAAGGATGTGGTTCGACACCCACAAAGCTACCGTAGACGAGAATGTTCGAAAAAACGTAGACCATCCACGCGCCGTAAATGATTATTAGGATGTCTCCAAAAAGCTCCTTCCACCGTTCAAGCCATCTGACCATAAGCCCTCCTGATTGTTTAAAGTTCAAAACCACAATTAGTCTTTTTCGATAACTTGGGGTTTAACGAACACTTATCTTTACCTTAATGAGGATCGTAAATAAGAAGAGCGAATAAGTTTTATTGGTGGCAAAGGTTGGCAGTATTGCGAATCGGGGTGGACGACACGGATTCCAAGGACGGCATGTGTACTACTTATGTCGGAGCGATGATAGTGGATAGGCTGATAAAGCACGGGATTAAACTGGCAGATTTTCCCCACCTAATTCGACTAAACCCTAACGTGCCTTGGAAAACTAGGGGAAATTGCGCGATTTGTATAGTGGTGCAGGTGAAAGAGGAGCAAATTGCGACGGCCAAGAAGATCGCACTGAAAACGGTTGAGGAATTGGCCGAGCTTCACGTCGAGTCTACCAATCCAGGCGTGGTTTTTTATCAGGGGGAGAAAGTCCCAGCCGAACTAAAGGAGTTTTCCAAAAGGGTGGTACAAGATATTGCAACGATAGACGAAGCCGAATCGCTCGCGGAGAAAATAGACGCCGAGGCGTACAAATTTAAGTTGGGGCGAGGCATAATCGGTGCGCTGGCTGCGATTGGTAACACGTTGGACGAAGACTGGACCTTTGAGCTCATCGCATATCGCGCGCGGGAGAACTGGGGGAAGCCCAGAAAGATAGATGAAGCATCCGTTCGACTTATGAATGATATAACTTACCCCAATACCTTCGATAACCTAGACCCGACAACGGGTGAGATAAGAATTACGCCCCATACGCCCTGCCCCGTCCTCTACGGTATCAGGGGGGAAAGTCCCGAAGTTGTGGAAGAGGCGCATAAACTCATAAGGGCATTTGAACCGATCGATCGCTGGATAGTTTATAAGACAAACCAGGGGACCGACGAACATTTGCGGCCGGCAAGGATTAGGGAGATCAAGCCGTTCTGGTCCGTCATCGTGGACGGTGTCGTGTGCGAGAAACCGAGGATCATCGTCGGGGGACACGTGATATTCAAAATTCAAAACGGAACCGGGGAAATAGACTGCGCCGCCTACGAGCCTACTCGTCACTTCAGGGAAGTGGTAAAAGAGCTTCACGTTGGGGATAAAGTGAGGGTTTACGGTGGAGTCAAGGAAAAGCCGGGGCTGCCCACCACAATAAATCTGGAGAAAATCTCGATCCTAGAACTCGTGCCCATTTTTCGGAAAGTCAACCCTCCTTGCCCAAAGTGCGGTAAGAGGATGAAGTCGGAAGGAAGGGACAAGGGATATTCATGCAAGCGATGCAAGATCAAAGCACCAGCAAATGCCGCTAAACTTGAGGAGGTGAAGAGGGAGATAGATCTTGGCACGTTCGAGGTCCCGGTTAGATGTCGCAGACATCTGGCTAAACCGTTGGTTAGGGAAATCCATGTTAAATTTCCCAAAAGGGAATTTTAGAGGGGGAATCGCTTGCGAATTGTGGATACCGTACTCCGAGATGCGGGGCCCGCTTCGCCGGCGTAACTTCAGATAGGGGGACATGATCGTGGACGGAAAGAAGGTCAAGCATTTCGAGATCAGGCCGGGGATGAAGGTAGGCGAGTTGGTGGACGAGATGGGTAAGGTAGGCGTCTTCAGCGCAGGTCGTTTGGCGGAGGCCGTTGATATCTACCTTGAGATGCTGGACTCGGATGCGACGGTGTTTTTAGGGATCAGCGGAGCATTGGTTGCTGGGGGCCTCCGCCGTGTTTTACGCGAGGCCATAGTCCAAGACTTAGTCGATGTTATCGTCACAACGGGCGCAAATGTGGTACACGACCTCCTCGAGGCATTTGGAGGTCATCATTTGCGAGGCGAGCTTTTCTTCGATGATGCAAAGCTTCGGGAGCGGGGCATAAGCCGGGTATACGACGCTTACCTTGAGCAGGAAGCGTTTGAGCTTTTTGAGGATAACATTCAGCCGTTGTTGTTGGAGGTCACCCAGCGGGAGAGGCGGATGTCATCGGCCAAGCTCCTGCGAGAGATTGGCCTACGCCTGCGCGACGACGATTCATTCATCAAGGCGGCAGCAAGGAAAGGGGTACCGGTTTTTGCCCCCGCATTGATAGACTCGGTCTTTGGGCTTCAAGCTTGGCTCTTCTCGCAAGATCATGAGCTGGTCTTGGACGGCCTGTTGGACGTAAAGGAGATGTTTGAGATCGCACACAACGCGGAGAACTCAGGAGCGGTGATTTTAGGAGGGGGGGTCCCGAAGAACTTCATCCTACAAAGCAAGTTGATGGCACCTACGCCCTTTAAGTACGCTATCCAGATCACCATGGACCGGCCAGAGCATGGAGGGCTAAGCGGGGCAGCGCTGGAGGAGGCAAAGTCTTGGGGAAAGGTCGCACCCAATGCTAGGCTCGTGACCGTGATAGGCGATGTCACTGTTGTATTTCCCGTGCTTATCGCAGGAGTACTCGGTAGGAGATCTACAAAATCCTGAATTTCAAGGACACCGATAGGTTTCCCCTGGCTCAAGCACCACTGCCCGAATATGTGGTGCTTTTTCCGCCAGCAGCCGCGCGAACTCATCGGCAGATTGTTCGAGGACGGGAAAGGTCAAGTAGTGCATGGGAATGACCACTTTAGGTGAGATAAACTTTGCCGCTTCGACGGCTTCTACTGGTCCCATCGTGTAGTAACCCCCAATGGGCAAAAGGGCTATATCCGGTGAGTAAAGTCGACCTATCCCTTGCATGTCGCCGAAGAGCGCGGTATCCCCGGCATGGTAGATTTTGACCCCTCCAGACTCAACCACGAAGCCGACGGGCGCACCTCGACTCGCTGAGTGAAAGGCAGGCACCATGCTTATCTTGAAGCCCTTAACTTCTACGGTCGCGCCCATGTTCATCGCGATAACGTCATCTATTCCCCTTTCTTGGGCGTAGACCCCTAGTTCGTAAATTCCGACGAACGTCGCCTTGAGTCGTCTGCATAGCTCGATGGAGTCGCCTAGGTGATCGTGATGATCGTGGGTTACGCATACAACGTCCGCCTTTCGGATTTCCCTCGCGCTTACTGCTGCCTTTGGATTGCCCGTAAGAAAAGGATCTATCAGCATTACCCTACCACCGTTCGAGATCTCGAAAGCCGAGTGGCCGAGCCATCTTATGTAGCGGTCGTCCACCTAATCGAACCCCCCCAAAAAGTTTAATGTTAAGATTAATTTAGATTTGCGACCCGTGGCCTTTATTGTTCATATTTACGCTAAGCTAAGGAACATATTCTTTGGAAGGGTTTGATGTGAAAGTTGTGGGCATCGACTTGGCCGGCACGTCGAACAACCCTACAGGTTTCGCATCTCTTCGAAGGCGAGTGTTCGAAACCGAGCTTATCTATCGCGACGACGAAATAATAGAGCTATGTAAACGTCTAAGTCCGGCGGCGGTGGCAATAGATGCCCCTTTGAGCCTCCCGGAAAAGGGCAACCTCAGATCGGCCGACGCTTCCTTGATTCGCCGCGGATTGCGGGTCTTCCCCCCCACGTTTGGCGGCATGAGGCTCCTAACTTCTCGAGGTATGCGCCTCGCCTCCTCCCTTCGCGCGATGGGTTTTAAGGTCATCGAGGTTCACCCTAGGACCTCTGGCGTGATATTGTTCGGCAAGGCCGATAAAGCGGTTTGGTCCGCAGAGCTTCGGAGAAAGGGATGGAAGTTGGAAAAAGTCAGCGAGCATGAGATAGATGCTGCAATCGCGGCTCTGACCGGCTGGTTATGGTTGAAGGGGAAATTTGAAGAAGTAGGCGAGCCTAAAGAGGGGACGATCGTCATCCCCCTCGGCAGGCTATGAACTCTCGGATACAGGAGGCAGTCTTGCAGAGGCTTGATACCCCTATCCCGATGGTGCCCGCTAATTTCCTCATGGCAACTTTCTCGCCTGCAGCCTCGGCCGCAAGGTAGAGCACAGCCCCCGCTAGTAGGGTTGCAGGCTTTAAGTGTTTTAGTCGATCTGGCACGGCGCGGCACAGCTCGTGCGCACGGGCGACCGTGGAGCTCGATAGGTTAAGTTGGGTAGCAAACCGATCTAAGTAATGCTCCGGACAAGCGCGCGGTACCTCCAGCTTGAGCCTTTTACTTAACAATTTGGTAAATTTTCTCAGGTTTTTCAGCGCGATTCGCTCGCTCAACCCCGCGCGTTCCGACAAGGCTCGTACAACTTCCCCCTCGGCGCGCGGTATTCCCCTTTGCCTACAAACGATGAAAGTGAGCGCCGCTAGCACCTGCCATGTGCCCCTCCCCATCGTGAGCCTCGCCACCTTCGCCTTTCTGTAAAGAGAACTTATCTCAGCTTTGATGGCTTTTGGTAACGATAAGTCCTCGCATAACTTGTCCAATTCGATCAACGCTTCCCTCAAGCTCTTCTCGCCGTAGCTGCTCGCGCGGCACCTATCCTGCCACATTCGGAGGCGACGCATCCTGGCCCTCCAGCTTGGCGATAGCTCCCCCGACGAATCGAACTCGCTGCCGATACCTAGGTCGTGCCGGGTAACATCCACGCCAGCCGTAACATCCGCCCTCGCCGCATCTTCATCAGGCCTGGACCTCCACTCGGGCCCGAGATCTGGTAGCTTTTCCAAGATTACCAAGCCACAGCGGGTGCAGATCAGCTCCCCGCTGAGCCTATCGAAAAGCACGGCGGAGGCGTTGCAGGAGGGGCAGCGCAATCGTGAACCTCAAGCTTAACGGAAATCTGCATTTATAAAACGCAATCGACCAATAGGATTGGGGTTTGGTTGCCTGAACGCTACGACGTCGTAGTGGTTGGCGGTGGGCCGGCTGGCTTGTCAGCGGCTAAAGCGGCCGCGTCAGAAGGCGGCAAGGTGTTATTGCTTGAGATGCAATCTCAAATCGGGGGTCAAACGAGGTCCGCAGCTTGGGTCCCTTATGATGTCGCGAAGAGCTTCGAGGGAGCAGTTGTCGAGGAAGTCCACGAGCTTACTTTGTCCTCACCTCGCCGACAATTGAAAATGGAGGGAGATTTTGGGGTTATCTTGGATCGCCGAATATTCGACAAGTTACTTGCCTTGGAGGCGGTCACCAGCGGTGCCGATATCTGGGTGAGCTGTCCCGTTAAGGAGTTGATGTTAGATGGCGATGTCGTCAAAGGGGTTTACGCCGAGGCGGGCGCCTGGGCCGAGAGGATAGAATCCGAGGTCGTCATAGACGCCTCTGGGTCGCAGGGGCAGTGGTCCAGCTTATTGTTAAGAAAAGTGCTAAAACAAGAGTGGGGCAGCGAAAGATTATCGATGGGCAGTGAGTATTTAATGGCGAACGCTTCCGCTAGCGGGGTAGAAATATACTTCACATCATACTTTGCTCCTTTAGGCCATGCTTGGATTTATCCGTTTGGGGAGCGCTTTGCCATGGTGGGCATCAGGGGGATTCGGATCCATCCGGATGCAGCTTTAGATGAGTTCATCGGACGTCGGTCCGTACCATCACTTAAACGCGCAGTACCAATTGCGGCCTTTCGCGGCCAACTCCCCATTGAGGGAGCGCTCCCGCAGACTTGCGCCGACGGCATCATAGCAGTTGGAAGTGCGGCCGGTCAAGTGTATCCGTTTTCCGGTGAGGGTCTCAGGTATGCCCTCCTTTGCGGGGAGATAGCTGGAAAGGTCGCAGTAGACGCGATAGCTGAGGGAGACGTGTCGAGACAGGCATTATCGGAGTACGAACGATTGTGGCGCGCAAAGTTGGAGGCAGGGCTAAACGCCGGTCAATTGTTATATGATGCTTTAAGGACTTCTTTCGACCGAAAAATGGATGGACTTCTTGACGCGATGATGGGAGATGTGCAGCTGCAGCGGTCTTTCGTGGACATCTTCTTAGGTATCAACCTGGAAGCATCGCTGCGCCTGTGGTCTAAGAAAGAGGAATTGCTGCAAATATTTGGCAACGATGTAATCGCGAAAGCGCTTGCCCCATATGAGAGTTAGGTCTTTTAATTCGTCGAAGTTTGGGAAAATTTTAAACAAAACAATTGGCTAGAAAAAAATCGGTGTTCGGGTGAGAAGGTTCAAGCGCCGTATGAGGGAGAGAAAAGGGAGCGAAAAGGATAGGGCGCTTGAGCGCAGGTTATTGAAGCAAGCGATTGAGGAAGGAATCGAGGACGAAACGTTGCTTGAGCGCGAGGATTGATCATACTTTGGCGTATTCAGGGGGCACCGTGAAACATATCAAACCAGGCTTCGCCTCGTAGATCCTACCAGCATTTTTCTCCGCTTCTAATATCTCATTAACAACATCCCGTGTAAGCCCTACTTTCTCGGCGATATCTACTATGTCATCTACTTCCACCATGCCGCTTGGCTCCTTGCTGGCAAGTGCCCGCATCGCCCTGAGCACGAAGTCTACCTTCGCTTCACGGCCCCTTAGGACGGTCGAGATATCCCTTTTTGCTGTCGAGGGTATTGTGGTCTCAGCGGTAACGTAGGTACTGATCTCGAGGTCGACGATGAACGACTTCCCGCAGATGGGACAGACGATCTCGATCCGTTGTCGCAAATTTATCCCCAGGGACCCGTGCTTTTCTTATGTTGTAAATTTTCCTGTAAGTAAATAAAGCCCTGCTTAACAGCGAACACCCTTTTTTAAAGCCAGTAGATATAAAAAATGATGAAATTCGTAGCCGATGGTATGTTGGGCAAGCTCGCCCGTTGGCTTAGGCTCGGCGGCCACGATGTTATTTACATCGGCGATCTCGCCGTACCTCCAAGCGAGCAGGATGATACCTTACTGCACATCGCGAAATCTGAGGGGCGAGTATTGCTAACGTGCGATATAGACCTTTATAGGCGAGCGAGGAGGGCTGGCATCAGTGGTGTGTTCATCCAAAGCAACAACGTGGTAAATCAGCTGGTCGAGGTTTCCAGGCGCGGCGGTAGTAGAATTAGGATTCGACCAGAAAACTCGAGGTGCCCGATCTGCAACGGTTTGCTGAGGAAGGCAAGCAAGACCAAGATCGTAGGAAAAGTGCCTTCCGCCGTGCTTGAGAAATACAGCGAGTTTTGGGAGTGCAGAAGCTGCGGCAAAATATACTGGCCAGGGACGCACTGGGAGAGTATATTAGAGATGGCCCAGCAGTACACCAAAATAATAGGTTCGGAAGGTTAATAATGGGCTAGCCACTTAAATCGGCTTAAAACAGGCGAGGAGGACGATTCATTTGTTAACACTGGAAGAGGGAGAATTTCTGGTTAAGTTGGCGAGGCGGACCATCGAGACCTACCTACGATCGGGCAAAAAGCCCACCGTACCAACGGTAGGAGAAAGACTACGGGAGAAGCGAGGGGTTTTCGTAACCCTCACTAAAAACGGCGAGCTTCGGGGCTGTATAGGATACCCCTTGCCAAATCTTCCCTTAGTTAAAGCCGTTATGGATTCGGCCATAAGTTCCGCCACGGAAGACCCGAGGTTCCCTCCGGTGGAGCTTGATGAACTCCGGGATATCACGATCGAGATCAGCATCCTTACGCAACCCGAGCTCATAAAAGTCAGAAATCCCAAGGATTATCCAAAACACGTTGAAATCGGTAAACATGGTCTAATCGTGGAGTACGCTGGCCATTCTGGACTGCTGTTGCCGCAAGTTCCGATCGAGTGGGGTTGGGACGTGGAAGAGTTTCTATCCCAGACTTGCATGAAGGCCGGGCTTATGCCTGATTGTTGGTTGCAGGAAGGTGTTAGGATAAGCAGGTTCTCGGCGCAAATATTCGCTGAGATTACACCTGGCGGCAGGGTGGAGGAACGACGGCTGAGTTGTTCAGAAAGCCATCGATAATTTTTGGGTAGACTTAAATATAGGGTGATTTTCAAGGATTAACGAAGAGGTGACGATTTGAAACCAATCTCTAAGGAGGATCGAATTTTATCCTTGGAGAGCCAGCTGAATTCCCTGATACGGCAAATGGCTGAGTTTGAGCGACGTTTAAGCATTTTAGAGCGGCTTCTCCGGCCCTCGGCCGTACAACCTAGGCCCAATCCACCAGCCGAGTCTCATGAGTCCTCGGTGAATCACAACTACTTAAAGCGCACGATAAGTGCCGCGAGGCGCGAGTACGAGCGTGCCCACAGGTAAAACTACGCTTTCGGTGGTAGTACGCGCGAGGAGTACTGGCGGGCAGCCTTCTGGCTCCTCGTCGTCGGCAGTTGGGTATCGGGCGTAGCCTACGGGCGCTGGATAGGCGGCGGAAAGGACCTTCTAATCGAGCTCAGCCGGGCGGTAACGGTACCTAATCCATCGCAGCTGAAGGCTTGGTGGGAACCCCTAGTTTATTTTCCCCTCTCAGCCGTAGCGACATTCGTTTTGGCTCAACTCTTCTTCGGCGTGGGGGCCGCGGTTTTTCTATTTTCCAGGGGCGTCAGCGATGGTATAGTGATTTTTGAACTCGAAAGGACGATGCAGGGTTGGTCCTTTCCCGACCTCCCGATGAACGAGGTTTGGTCGATGCTATTTATGTTATTTATCCTTTTCGTCAACCTGCCGCTTTGCCTTTGGGCAGCGCACGTCGGCGCCCAGCGGTCGATATACGTGTGGTATCGCTTGAGGGGTAAACCGGTAAAGGCCGGAGAAGGTTCTAGGCCCATGCTCAATTTTTTGCTCATCCTTGCAGCATCGATTGCGGCGGGTCTGGCGGCGGCGTTCGTCATCTCATACGCGCAATAGGTTTTAAGAGCTATAAGCCATAATCAAATCGTGAATTAAATGCGTACCACAGTAAGCGTCATAAAGGCCGATGTCGGCAGCTTAGCAGGGCATGTGGAAGTACCGGAGGAGCTTTTAAAAATCTGCGAAAACTCGTTATCCAACGCGCTCGAGCAAGGGACGATCAAGGATTTTCGTGTTACCAGCTGCGGTGACGATATAGACCTGATAATTACCCATACAAAGGGTGTAGACGACCCGACCATCCACGGGTTGGCGTGGGAAACGTTTAAGGCAGCGGCCGAGGTCGCGAGAAAGCGCCGTTATTATGCGGCTGGCCAAGATTTGCTGGTGGAAGCATTCTCCGGTAACATCCGTGGGATGGGTCCGGGTGTGGCAGAGTTTGAGTTCGAGGAGCGACCCAGCGAACCCATCGTAGTGTTCGCGTGCGATAAGACCTCGCCGTCCGCCTTTAACTTGCCCCTATTTAGGATATTCGCGGACCCGTTCAACTCAGCTGGTTTAATAATAGACCCAAGACTGCACGAAGGATTCAAGTTCGAAGTACACGATATTCAAGAGGCCAAACGCACCTATCTGAGTTGTCCAGAGGAGTTGTACGATTTGTTGGCGCTCATAGGTATCTCTAGTCGCTACCTCATCAAGCGGGTATTTCGGAAGGACGGCGAGATAGCGGCGGTGGTAAGCACGGAAAAGCTCAGCCGGATCGCCGGGCGGTACGTTGGGAAGGATGACCCCGTGGCCATCGTGCGCACACAGTCCGGATTCCCCGCGACTGGGGAGGTGCTAGAGGCTTTCGCCATGCCTCAACTTGTGCCGGGATGGATGAGGGGCTCACATAGGGGGCCGCTGATGCCGGTCGCACAACGGGATGCCCGCCCCACCCGGTTTGATGGCCCTCCTCGCGCGATAGCCCTCGGTTTTCAGGTCAGCGATGGCAAGCTCCTTGGACCAGTTGATTTGTTCGACGATATCGCATTTGACCATTCCCGCAGGAAGGCGATCGAGATAAGCGATTACATGCGACGCCATGGGCCCTTTGAACCTCATCTTCTTTCAGAGGAAGAACTGGAATACACCACGCTGGCTCAGACGATAGAGCGTCTCAAAAAGCGCTTCGAACCCATCAAGTAGGATGGTAAGATGCGCGTGAGGCACGCGAGAGTTCTATGCGCAATTGCTATACTGGTCATGATAAATGTTTTACCTGGTGGGTTGGGCGCGTCAACGCCTCCGGAGCTTGAGTTATCGTTGGCTCCTCAAAGCCCTTTTAACCTTTTTTACCCCCAATCAGACACGACGATTACGTTGTGCATAAAAAACTTGGGGGATGTGGCAGCAGAAGTTGAGGTGCGTTTACTGGACTTGCCTTCGAACGTCATTTTAAATGGTCGGGATGGCCTAGGGCTGCCGCTCCGTGTTACCATCGGAGAAAACAGCGTTTTTTATCATAGTTTGGCATTGATTGCGTTGGAGAACACGCGCGATGTTGATATTTGCTTTGAAATGGTCGACGATGATAACCATGTATTGGACAGACGATCACTTTCTATGCGCAGGCTCTCTCCTCACCTCCAGCTGAAGGAGTTGGTCTCAAAAGCATGGGAGCGCGGATTTTCAGAGGTCGAATCTGTATTTTGCATACCAAAATATCGGCGTTACTGGCACCCAGAACTAAATGAGATGGGAGAGGCGATGCCAGGATATGTTTGGTTAATTATAGCCCCCGAGGGCAACCTTCTTATCGATGATAATAAAGGCAAAATCCTCGGGGAGAACCTTATCTTACCTTGGCAGGTTGAGGCAATTGAGTATGGCGAGGCACGCGTTTGGTGCGAGAATGGTTTTGAAAACGTGCGTGTCCCGACAATAAGGGTAATCGGAGACACGGGCTTTGATTTCAATAGGTTCGAACTTTATTACGCTAGGTTTGAAGGCTCTCCCGTTTGGGTAGTCCGTCAACTTTTTTATTGGACACGTGGTGGGAGAACAGGAGAGATCCCGGATACCGAGCGAATTGAACTTTGGATATCAGCCGACAACGGAGAAAAATTGTTTACGATAAGTGATTATCACCACCACGCATTTCGTTATGATCCGGTCGAAGCGTACACCATTTTGGCCTACTTTCATTGCCCGCTTGTTGAGGACCTGCCCCAGTCTTGGTTCGATTTCCTATTAGCGGAATATGAGAACGTTTATCCCGCCTCTAAGGTGCAGTGCGACCACATGGGATTTTTACCGGTACATCCATTGGTCAGGGCCGCACATGAATATGAGCCATTAATATGTCGAAACCTTATCGGAATTGGGATAATAGGCATGCTATATGTTATCCCCAAAATACGGCAAAGGTCTGAGGGGAGATAAAGATCAAGAAGCCATGAGGACCATTACGAGTAAAAAGTAAACCATATGCGCAGAAATTGTGGTGGCGAGCGATTTCGTCTTTCGATAAAGGAGCCCAAATACGAGCGCGGCAACGGCAGTAGTAAAAGGATCGAAGACCTCAAATTCTAGAAAATCGAATCCACAAAGCAACGAAGTTGCGATCAAACCGAAGTTTTTCCCAACAACGATTTCGAACCTCGGTTGCACAAACCCTCTAAAGAAGATTTCGATCGTTACAACGTTTACAGCCACAAAGGCAATTGCATAACCAATTAGCAAGGAACTTAACGCTTTCGGCATTGTTGGGCGCAAACAAGTTAGATAAAGAGGAGCGAATCCCACAGCAATAGCTATGCCGACTAGAGCCCCCAACTCTATGCACTTAAAGAGCCTCTTTCGAGTTAACCCTAAAGTTGCCAACGACCGCCGATTTACCATGGTTGCAGCGATGGGAAAAAATAGCTGAATTGCGCGCCAAATCCATTCAAATTTCACCGAAGTTTTAAAGAACAAAAAAGTAACGATCGCATATGC
>JAWCKY010000033.1:0-4189 GCA_038851365.1 Hadarchaeales archaeon (SeqCode) | reverse complement strand
AGGTCCACCGCCACGCTCCGCCGCTCTACCCTGATCCTTGACTTGGACGGATTACAGATGCCCTCGTGTTTTAAGGAGCACACGAGCGTGCAGAGTCGACAGCCCGTACACCTATCCTTGTAAACGAGCAGCCTCATCGTTTGGACCATCCCGCTATTGTGGTTTGCTTTATTAAATTTTGTTCATCGTGAAGGAAAGGCTACGGAAAACCTTAAAAAATCAGTCGGTTAGTATGCAGGAGGTGCTCATATGGAGGTACCAAAATACGTCGGAGCCTTTAAGGGTAGGGATTGGATCAACACACAGGATTGGGGCAGAGAGGAACTAGATGAGATCCTAGAGGCATCTTTAGATCTGAAGAAAAAATTCAAGAAAGGTGAACAGCATCGCTATCTCGACGGCAAAACTCTGTTTTTGATATTCTACAACCGCTCGCTTAGGACCAGAAACAGCTTTGAAGCCGGCATGACGCAGCTCGGCGGCCACGCTCACTTCTTGGACCCCCACGACGCGATTTACACCCCAGCTTTGCCTGGGGACGAAGAAGCATACAAGACCGAACGCATCGCCGACGTCGCCCGGGTTCTGGCTAGGTACGGCGACGGCATAGCGATCAGGATCTACGGCAAGCATGCGAAGTGGATCTATGGGAGGGGGAACCAAATCGTGCGGGAGTTCGCGAGGTGGGCTGACGTACCGGTGATCAACATGGAATGCGACATGTACCACCCCTGCCAAGCCATGGCAGATATAATGACGGTTCTAGAGCGCTATCCCAAGCCCGAAGGCAAGAAGTTCGTGATGAGCTGGGCCTATACGCCGAGCGTCGAGAAACCGATGGCAGTTCCGCAAAGCGCTGTGTTGATAGCTACGATGTATGGCTTAGATGTAACGTTGGCTCATCCCCGAGGCTTCGAATTAGATCCACAAGTGATAGAATGGTGCAAGCAAAACGTCGATCGATACGGCGGATCCTTCGAGATCAGTTACGACATGAACGAGGCCTTCGAGGGGGCGGACATCGTCTATCCCAAATCATGGTTGAGCCTTGACTTCATCCCTCCCAAAGCTCAAGCGCCGGACTTCGACGGTCTGAAAAAACTGTTCGATGCCAACAAACACTGGATATGCGATCAGGAAAAGATCGATCTCTGCAACAAAGACGTCATTTACATGCACTGCCTGCCGGCCGATCGAGGCTTTGAGGTCACCGACGAGGTAATCGATGGTCCACACTCCGTGGTGTTCGACCAAGCGGAGAACAGGCTACACGTGCAAAAGGCGATCATGGCAATGGTAATGTGACAGCAAAATCTAACGAGATTTACCGAGGAGCTTCTGAAGCTGCCCTAACTCGGGTTCGATCACAGGTACTTTCGGAACTATCTCAGCTGCCGCCTTTACGTCTTTCAACCCACTTCCGGTGACTTCCACCACCACCAAATCCGATGGGTCTATTGTACCATCATGAAGCATTTTCCTGAGCCCGGCTAGACCCGCGGCACCGGATGGCTCGGCGAAAATTCCCTCAAGTTTGGCAAGCAACCTCTCCGCTTCCATGATCTCCTCATCGGTCACTGTCTCAGCGCCGCCGCCAGATCGTTTGATCGCCGGTATGGCGGTGTCGGCGTCCCATGGATAAGGATCCACTAAGCCCCCAGCGATGGTCCTTGGTTTTGGCCAAGTTGGGATCTCGTAAGGTGGAGTACCCTCCTTGAAGCCCTTCACCAGCGGTGCGCAACCCTCTGCCTGGACTGCTACCAACCGCGGCACGCGATCGATCAGCCCAAGCTGTTCGAACTCGAAGTAACCCTTTGCGTTGCCCGATAGGAGCGTCCCAGCGCCGGTCGGTACGATCACCCAATCCGGCACCTGCCAATTCAGTTGTTCGAGTATTTCATAGGATATCGTCTTAGAGCCCTCGGGCTGGTAGGGGTTGAAGGCGCCGCAGCTTGGTATCGGATGCCAACCATAATACTCCCACGCGATTCGCATGAGTTTGTAGGCGGGGTCGCCCACCCCCTTTTGTTTCGCCTTGATCACACGAGCGCCATAGATCGAGAGCTGAACCACCTTGGCGTCGGGAGTCTCTTCGGGCACGAACGCATAGCACTCGATGCTAGCTCTCGCGGAATACGCTGCAAGGGCTATCGCTGCGTTGCCGCTCGAAGCTGCCACTACCGCCTTTGCGCCGAACTCCAGCGCCTTGGAAACACCCACGCTCATCGGGCGATCCTTAAAGGAAGATGTCGGGTTCCGCGTCTCGTCCTTTATCCAGAGGTGCTTTGCGCCTAACGCGCGCGCTAAGTTTTGTGCCCTCAACAGCGGCGTGCCACCCTCGCTTAGGGTGATGATGTTCCTTTGGTTGAGAATCGGCAAAAGTTCCCGATACTTCCAAACGCCCATTGGCCTCTTAGCCAAGACCTTCCTATCAATTCTTTCACCGATAGCCTCGTAATCATATTTAACTTCTAACTTACCACCGCATTTCTTGCAAATATAAAGCGCTCGAGCTGGGCGGTGCTTTTGCCCGCACCTCAAACACTCGAGCAACCTTAAGAACACGTGAGCACCGATAGGCATAGCTATCTGCCTTAAAAAAAGGTTGATGGTGGGACCCGGCGTTAAAACATATAAAATAAAAGCAAATCAGGACTATTCCAGAAGGAGGTCGGCGCGTGCCGTACTTATACGGTGATGTGCTCAAATGCACAGGCTGCCGCATCTGCGAGCTTTACTGCAGTTTTTGTCATGAAAAAATTTTGAACCCGAAAAAAGCCCGCCTTAGGATTATCCGAGAAGAACCCGCTATAGATAAGCCAATAGCATGCCGCCAGTGTGCAGATCCGCCATGTGCTAAAGCCTGTCCAGCAAATGCAATAACCCGCGATGCGGCGTCCAACGTTGTAATCGTGGAGGAGTCGAAATGCATCGGCTGCGGTGCATGCGCAGAGGCGTGCCCCTTTGGCGCGATCTGGCTGCACCCGGAGCGAAAGGTGGCGATAAAGTGCGATCTGTGCGGGGCCTGTGTCCCCCGATGCCCCACGGGCGCCCTTGCGATCTTAACCGGAGAACAACTTGCAAGCCGGAAGAGATATGAACTGATCGCCAGGCTAAAGCCAATCCTGCTTGGGCGGGTTAGTCTACCGGGAGGTTTGAAATGAGTTTTAAGTACGGGGGTTACGCCGGCCAAGTGCTAGAGGTCGACCTAACTAGAGGCAAAACCATTGGAAAACCTCTTGATCCTGCCCTAGCGAAGGAGTACCTAGGCGGCGCCGGCTTCTGCTCTCGCGTCCTCTACGAAGAAATCGGGCCAAAGACTAGACCGCTAGGACCCGAGAACGTCTTGATCATCGCCACCGGACCCCTAACCGGAACGCTCTTCCCCCAAGCCTCTAGGCATGTAGTCGCCGCCAAATCCCCGCTCACCGAGATCTGGGGCGAGGCCCACGCGGCGGGTCACTGGGGGGCAGAGCTGAAGTTCGCTGGTTATGACGCGATAATCTTCAGGGGGAGATCCAAGCGTCCGGTCTACCTGTGGATAGACGATGGTAAGGCGGAGATCAGAAGCGCAGCGCACGTGTGGGGGCGAGACGTCTATGAGACGGATGCCATGATCAGGGAAGAAGTGGGCGACAAATCGGTCAAGCTTCTCTACATAGGCCAAGCCGGAGAAAACCTCGTTAGGTTCGCCGCCGTCATGAACGACCTAGATAGGGCAGCCGCAAGGACAGGCATGGGCGCGGTCATGGGCAGCAAGCGCCTGAAGGCGGTCGCCGTGAGGGGTTCCCGGGATATCCCAATAGCCGAGCCCGAGGACTATCTGAGGCTGATGGACGAGCTCCGCGAGAAGATGCTCGCCGACCCTTTCACGCAGGGGCGCGCGGATTACGGTACTCCGAGCTTAGTCGAGCTTATGAACGAGATAGGGCGCCTTCCCACGCGAAACTTCCAAACGGGGGTCTTCGAACATGCCGAGGCGATAGGGGGAAGAGTAATAAGGGAAAGATACTTAGTTAAGGCTAGAGCGGACTTTGCTTGCGTACAGCGTTGCGGTCGCTACACCTGCGTGCCCGAGGGACCTTATTCCTATATCGGCGGCGGCCCGGAATACGAAACTCTTGCCTGCGTAGGGTCAAAGTGCGGCATAGGTAATATTGAGGCCTTGCTGTTCGCCCATCACCTCTGC
>JAWCKY010000032.1:0-10628 GCA_038851365.1 Hadarchaeales archaeon (SeqCode) | reverse complement strand
GTCGCGGGGTTTAGATTGCCTTTTTACACATCAGCGGTGCTGTCCTTAGCCGGAGCTATCACGGCCGCCTGCATCGAACTCCTGCCATTAAACGATAACTTAACCATTCCCATAGCCACAGGATTTGCGATGGGCTGTGCACGTTATTTTATTTGATACTTGCGTAACTTCTTGACGACTTCCTCCACAATTATTACTGCGCTACCCAAGTATTTCTGTGGGTCAAGCAAACCCTCGATCTCATCTGGTAGAATGTATTTAGTCACGCGAGCATCCTGGCGTAACACTTCCGCAAAAGAGGCCTTTTTTCGAAGAGCTGTGAAGCTGCACTCCCTTAGTATCGCGTGCGCATCCTGCCGGCTCATGCCACGCTTTGTCAACTCGATCATCACCGCCTCCGCCATGTTCAAGCCTTGGGTCAACCGAAGATTGCGCTCCATTTGCTCCGGATGTACAACTAGCTCATCTAATACCCTACAAGCGGTCTTGAGGATTTCGTCCACCAGCAAAAAGCACTCGGGCAATAGTATCCGCTCGCATGAGGAGTTACTTAGATCCCTCTCATGTTCCAGCACCACGTTTTCCAGGGCGGCTTGCACGTTCGCGCGCAATATCCTAGCTAAACCGCAAATCTTCTCGCATCTTATCGGGTTGCGCTTGTGAGGCATCGTGCTGCTGCCGATCTGGCGCTCTAGAAATGGTTCCTCGACCTCCGCGATCTCGGTGCGTTGAAGATTCCTTATCTCCCTGGCGAACTTGTCCAGCGAACTTGCAAGTAATCCGAAGAACGCCACCAGTTCGGCGAGACGGTCACGCTGGAGTATTTGATTCGTCGCCAATGCACCCTGTAACCCAAGGTCCGCCACCACCGCTTCCTGGATCCTTGGTCCTTTGTCCCCCCATGCTGCCCCGGTACCAACCGCCCCGCTGATCTTCCCGACGATCACCCTAGGCTTAAGCTGCTCAAGCCTTTCGACATGCCTCGCCAACTCACATGCCCAGATCGCGAACTTGAAGCCCAGTGTAGTCGGTACGGCATGCTGCCCATGCGTTCGACCGACCATCGCCGTGTCCTTGTATTTGGATGCCTTATCCAGCACAATTCCGAGCAACTTGCGCAGGTCTCGCTCCACGATGGAGAGAGCATCGCGGATTTGTAGCCCCATCGCGGTATCGAGGATATCGTTGCTGGTCGCGCCAAAATGCACGTATCTCCCCTCCTCGCCGCAGGCCTCGGCGAGGGCGAGCACCAACGCCATGGTCTCGTGCGCGACCTCGCGCTCTATCTCACGAATACGCTCGATCTTCACGAACTTGGTTGAGGCCATTCGGGTGATCTTCTTAGCGGCAGCCGCTGGGATCAAGCCCTGTTTCGCGAGAGCCCTCGCAAGCGCTGCTTCGACATCAAGCATTCGTTGATAACGGCTCTCGGCGCTGAAGATCGCGCGCATCTCGGAGCTACCATACCTTTCCTCGATCGGGTGAATCGGCAAATTTGTCCCCAGTCGACAATTTTTACCGCGGCAATAAACCTTATGGTCTTAGACTTCAGTCCACTCGAGTGCTCCCTCCAAGCCACGCTCTAGCTGCTGTTTGATGCTCTTAGCTATTTCCGGGCCGATATGGGGGACTTGGGCAAGCTCTTTAACGTCCGCTTTCCTTATATCGGCTAGCCCCCGATATCCCGCCTTGTACAAACTGCGACCACGCACGCGCCCTATACCCCTCAACTCGATTAGCTCCAACAACTCCTCCTTGACGCCGTAGCGCACGCGTTTGCGCAGATCGCGCAGCGTGGGCGCCACCCCCTTGATCTTGAAGAGCTTTGCCAACTCCTGCGCGGAGTAGAGCAACCAGTCGGCGGTGTCGACCGCGCGCCTAATGTCGCCAGCACCTATGCCAAATCGTTCGTGGATGTCGTCCTCCGGGGCTTCGTCTATCCACATTTGCAACATGAGGGCAGTCTTCACCTCGGCCAAAAAATATTCATAAGCCTCAGGTTCCGAGTACTCATCAGGCATACGGGTGAGAAACTCGTTCACATGTTCGGTCACGAAGAGATCCAACTCAGAGTAGTCTCGCCTCCTGGGGTAAAGCAGTTCCATGTCTGGGGTGCTGCAAATCAAGTGCAGGAAGCTGAACGTGGTAGGTTGAATTTTTTGGGCTCTCTTCAAGCCATCCCGTAGCACGACGCCAGACATCGGGTCTATGTAAAGCCAGGATATTCGTTCGCCGAAGGGCGTAGCTACGAGGCGTTCGCCGTGCTGCCTCACCATATCCTCCTGCTTTAGAAAATCGAGCACCCGCTCGATCACGTGGGCGACTTGATCCGCGCCGTATTGGTAAGCGAAAAAAGTATGACCGATGAAATCCAACATGCCCTTCAAGCTTGTTACATAGCCAGCCGCGATCGATGCCAGCACGTGCGAGCGAAGGGCAGGCTCGGAGGCGAGCTTTGAAGTGATGCGCTCGGGCTTAGCTTTAATGAATTCCTCGAACAGCACCTCGCTCTCGTCCTCGCTCCTCGCTACAAGCACCGCTTCACCGTACTTGTCATATTTCGGTCGCCCGGCCCGCCCCGCCATCTGCTTGTATTCCAAGACCGGGATGAACTGGGACCCAAAGGTTGGCTCGTACCGGCGATAGTCGCGGATCACCACTCGCCTGGCGGGCAAGTTGACGCCCGCCGCAAGAGTCGGCGTGGCGGCCATCGCCTTTATCAAGTTCTGGCGGAACGCGTCCTCGATGGCCCTCCTCTGCGCGGCGTGGAGGCCGGCGTGATGGAAAGCGGTGCCCTGCCGGACGCAATCGGCAAGACGTTTGCAAGTTCGCGTGGGCTCCCCCAGTGCTCCCTCGACGGATCTGGCCACCTCGTCCAGCGACGATCGTTCCGCAGGGGTTAGCAAATCGCGAATGTGCTTAGCAATCGCGCTCGCGACGGCCTGAGCCGATCGCCTCGTGCTCACGAATAACAGCGCCTGCCCTCCTTCGCGCACCGTATCGAGGGCGAGCGCCGCGAGTTCCTCCGCGACGCCGGCGCTGACTTCGCGCGTTGACGCGTCGGCAAACCTTATCCTCCTTCCATAGTAAACGCCCTCCTTAAGCGGCACCGGGCGCCAATCGCTCGTCACCAACTCCGCGTCCAACCAGTCGGCGATCTCGTTAGAATTCATGATCGTGGCGCTGAGCGCTAGCAATTGGAGGTCTGGATTGACCTGTCGTAGGCGCGCGGTGAGCATTTCCAGCGTAGGACCTCTACCGGGGTCGTTGATGAGGTGCACCTCATCGAGCACTACTACCGTCAACGCATCGCCCAACCACTTAGCTCGGTGCCGAAGCAGAGAATCGACCTTTTCGCTGGTGGCGATCAGTATTTGATACCTAGCCAACCTCGGGTCGACAACATCGTAATCCCCTGTAGCTATACCGATGCTGATGCCTAGGGGCTCGTACCTCTGCTTGAATTCTTCGTACTTCTCCCGCGCGAGGGCACGCAGGGGCACGACGTATAGACACCTGCCGTTGGCTTTGAATATGGACTTCAACATGCAGAGCTCGGCGACGAGCGTCTTCCCGGCGGCAGTAGGGATCGCTAAAACTAGGTTTTTTCCCTCCAGCAAACCTTTTTTCAAGGCCTCCTCCTGAGGGGGATAGAGCTTCGTTATGCCCGTCTTTTTTATCGCCTCGATTACCTGCCTGGGCATGCCGTATCTTTCGACCAAATCGTCGAGCTCCATGGAAGGCACCATACTAACTAATGAACTACGCGGATATCAAGCCTAACCAATTATCTTATTCCACGTTGAATGTTATTTCGGGATCGCATGCAGGACCCTATGGCCCAAGCCTGCCGCGCGATAATCCAAAAAATCTCAGCCGGCAGTGTTGGCGATATGCGAGCTTTGAACTCGGCAAAGATATGGGCCGCTAAGGAATTTCGCCTGTCGAAGGTACCAAGTAACGCCGAAATATTGGCTTATGCCACTGACGAGGAAAAACCGAAACTGCTCACGGTATTGAAGCGAAAGCCCGTCCGAACGGCTTCCGGCGTGTCCATAATCACGGTCATGACCAAGCCCTATCCTTGTCCACAATCCCCTCCTTGCATCTACTGTCCGGGCGGCCCAAAATTCGGCACCCCTCAGAGCTACACCGGGGAGGAGCCAGCGGGGTTGCGGGCTAAAGAAGCGGACTACGACCCTCGAAGACAGGTGCTCTCGAGGCTTAGGCAGCTCGAGGCGATAGGCCATCGCGTGGACAAAGTCGAGCTCATCGTGCTCGGAGGCACTCAGCTAGCCCAACCCCCGGAGTACTTAGAGTGGTTCACCATTCAGTGCCTGAACGCGTTGAGCGGTGCTGAGGCCGACACCATCGAGAAAGCCCAAGCCATGGCCGAGCGGGCACGCATAAGGAACTCGGGCATCACCTTCGAGACCCGCCCGGATTGGGCCCGCGAGGAACACGTGGACCTCCTGCTTAGGCTAGGAGCTACACGCGTAGAGCTGGGGGTTCAAACGCTTTACGACGACGTTTACGAGTTGATCAAGCGAGGCCATACGGTAGAGGAGGTGATCGAGGCAACGCGCACGCTGAAGGACGCTGGCTTTGTGGTGATATACCACATGATGCCGGGCCTGCCGGGGTCCGACTTCGAACGCGACCTGCAAATGTTCCGGCAGCTGTTCGAGGACCCGCGCTTCAGGCCGGACGGGCTCAAGATCTACCCTTGCTTAGTGCTACGGGGGACCGAACTACACGAACGCTGGCTCCGAGGTGAGTTCAAGGCGATGGGGTCGGAGGAAGCGGCAAAGCTGATAGCCCAAGCTAAACTCATCATGCCGCGTTGGGTGAGGGTGCATCGCATCCAGCGGGATATCCCGGCCAAGCTTATAGAGGCCGGCGTGAAGCACGGCAACCTCGCGCAGTTGGTGGAGGAAGAGCTCAAGCGTTTGGGAGGCCGCTGCCGCTGCATCCGCTGCCGTGAAGTTGGGCTGGCGGCGCTTAAAGCTGGAGTCGAGCCCCGGATGGAAAACATCGAACTATTGGTCGAGAGCTATGAGGCAAATGAAGGGATGGAATATTTCCTGTCGTTCGAAGACACCAAGCTGGATCTGTTGGTCGCGCTTCTGCGCTTGCGCTTGCCCTCGCCACATATACACCGCCCTGAGATAAAAGGCCACACCGCGATCGTCAGAGAGCTACACGTCTACGGACCGTTGGTGCCGGTCGGCGAGGAGGCCCAAGCCGGCGAATGGCAGCACTTGAAATTAGGGGGAAGGTTGCTAGCCGAGGCAGAGCGGCTTGCCCGCGAGCTCGGCATGCATAAAATCGCGGTGCTCTCCGGAATCGGCGTCAGGGAATACTATCGGCGGTTCGGTTATGAACGAGAGGGTCCATATATGGTAAAGAGGCTCACGAGGGAAGGGCGTGCCTAGACCATTAAACCTCATCGTGCTAGGGACGGCTGGAGCCGGGAAGAGTTCCCTTAGCTCAAGCTTTGGTCGATGGATTCAAGAAAACACTGGACAAAGCGTCGCCTACGTCAATTTGGATCCTGGCTGCGATTACGTGCCGTTCGAACCCGACTTTGACATCAGAGAGTACTTCACCATCGAGCGGATAATGAGGGAGGAAAACCTAGGACCGAACGGAGCAATGATTCGGGCCTCTGAGCTGCTAAGGGAAAGGGCAGCACAGCTATCGAGGAGGATAAATGAGATAGAGGCGGATGTCAAGATGATAGACACCCCTGGGCAGATGGAGATCTTTCTGTTCCACGGGGGACGGGAAATAGCGGGATTGATGTCTGGCACGACGGTCTCGCTTTTCCTCATCGACGCTCAAATCGCAACCAAGGCCACTGGTCTGACCTTCGCACAACTGCTGGGGTTGTCGATAAACCTAGGGCTTGGGGTTCCGACGATAAATGTCCTGAACAAAATCGACTTGGTGAAGGGCGAATTAGCGAATATCGAGCAAATGTTGGCGAATGCAGAGTTCTCGAGAAAGAAGATCATCGATGAAAGTCGAGGGGTAATGATCGACTTGGCGCTGGGGATATCCAAGGTGTTGCCGGAGTTGCTGCCGGCCGCGAGGATCGCGAAGGTGAGCGCGAAAACTGGTGAGGGGATGGCCGAGCTTTACGACATCCTACACGAGGTCTTCTGCGCCTGCGGGGACCTCACGTAACTTCGGCGCCCTCCAAGACCTGTAGAAATGGTTCCTCCGGATTATCCTTGATGGTGCTGTGGACGATGAAGGTCTCGGTTTCCTTAACCCCCTCGAGTGCGTGGATCTTCTTGATGAGGTCCGTTAGCTCCTTACTGTCCCTCACCCGGACCTCCAGGACCGCATCGTACCGCCCAAAGAGGCGATAGAACTCCGATACCTGATGAAATTGCTTGATTATTTCCTCGTTTTTTCTCCTTATCTCCGCCCTCGGATCCTCGCGGATGAGGATATATGCCTTGGTCGCGAGGCCGAATTTCTCGGGATTCAACCTCGCTGAAAAGGAATTTATTATCCCCCATTCCCTAAGCTCTTCGATCTTTTTGCTGACCGTCTGCCTCGTTATTCCTAGGTCCTTCGCTATTTTCGAAATTGGCTGGCGGCAATCCTTAAGCAACTGGATCAGAATCTTCTTGTGCTTCTCGCTTAACATATTTAACAATTTGTTAACAAAATACTTATAAGTCTTTACATTTATGAAATTCTATCACGGTCAAAATGGAAAGAGGTTAAAAAATGAACGGAAATCTCGAAAAATTGAGATCGAGAATGAACGAGGTTAATTACGAGAAACTCAGCGCTATACCTCATCCAGAGGTCTACCGGTTCATCCTAGAAGCGGTCGAGCTTTGTAACCCGAAAGAAATCTTTATCTGCGACGATTCCCCGGACGACATCGCATACATTAAGCACATGGCCATCGCCAGCGGCGAAGAAAGTGCGGCGCTGGCCATCCCCGGCCACACTTTTCATTTCGATGGTTACTACGATCAAGGGAGGGACCGCGAAGTCACAAAGTTCCTCGTACCAAAGGGAGATTTCTTGAGCCCAGCACTAAAGCAAATCGACCGCGATGAGGGGTTAAAGGAAATATTTGATCTACTCAGGGATGCCATGAAAGGCCGTACGATGATTGTTCGATTCCTCACGTTAGGACCCGCTAATTCTCCGTTCACCATTCCATGTATGGAATGTACTGATTCTTGGTATGTGGCCCATTCCGTGAGCTTACTTTATCGAAGGGGTTACGAAACGTTTCTCCGCATGCCTCGAGGAAATGATTTCTTCAAGACTTTGCACTCCTCTGGGAAAGTAGACGAAAGAATGATAAGCGCTGAGCCGGAGAAAAAACGCATTTACATCGATTACCTAACGAACACCGTCTACAGCGTCAATACTCAGTATGCTGGTAACTCGATAGGTTTCAAAAAGCTCGCGCTCCGCCTAGCGATCCGTAAGGCCCACCGGGAAGGTTGGCTTGCCGAGCACTTTATGATAATGGGGGTCCACGGCCCAAATGGGCGCAAAACCTATTTAGCCGGCGCCTTTCCGAGCGCTTGCGGTAAGACTTCCACCGCAATGCTTCCGGGGGAAACCATACTTGCCGATGATATCGTCTACGTTCGAAACATAGACGGAATTTGCCGCGCGGTAAACGTCGAGGCCGGGATCTTCGGCATACTTCAAAACGTCAATCCCAAAGACGATCCTATGATCTATCAGGTGCTGACCACACCTAACGAAATCATTTTCTCCAATGTCTTGGTCAAGGATGCTAAGCCTTGGTGGCTGGGCATGGGTTGCGAACTTCCGGAAAGTGGGATAAACTTCTCCGGCAAGTGGTACAAAGGGAAGATGGGCCCAAATGGGAAAGAAATCCCCCCAGCCAGCGAAAATGCTCGGTACACCGTATCCCTCAAAACAGTGCCAAACTGTGATCCCGAGCTGGATAACCCTCAAGGGGTACAACTCGGCGGGATAATGTTTGGGGGCCGCGATTATAGGGCATATGTGCCCGTTCAGCAAGGTTTCGATTGGAAACACGGCATTATCGCTTACGGCGCTTCATTGGAGACGGAAACCACTTTTGCCCTAGTCGAAGAAATCGGCAAGTATGAGATAAACATAATGAGCGTTCAAGATTTTATCTCGATCCCTTTGGGTCAGTACATCAAAAATTATCTGGAATTCGGAAAGAGGCTAAAGAAGGTCCCTCTCGTTTTTGGGGTCAACTACTTTTTGCGCGACTTAAAAACAGGAGAGTTCTTGAACGATCGCCGCGACAAACATGTTTGGGTTAAATGGATGGAGCTACGCGTACACAACGACGTGGGCGCCATAAGGTCCCCAACCGGGCTTCTCCCGAAATACGAGGATTTGGCCGAATTGTTCAAAAAAGTCCTCAACAGGGTTTATACAAAAGAGGACTATATCCGCCAATTCACGATTAGGACTCCTGAAAACTTGCGAAAAATCAAAAGGGTAAAAGAATTTTGGGAGGGGATTCCGGATGCGCCACCTGAGCTTTTTGAAGTCCTCAATGAACAGGAAGAACGTCTAATAAAAGCAAGAGAGAAGTTTGGTAACCGCATCTCGCCAGAAAATTTCCCGGAGGAATAGAGGGTTGGTCTTGCAAGTAAACCCGATATTAAAAGAACTCGTAAAGTTGTCTAAAGATCTCTCCTAATTCCTCCGTTTGATCGCGGAATATTTCCTTTCCATCGCTAAGCCTCAGCGCATAAACTATTCTAATGGGTAGAAATCTCGATAACACCACAGCTGTTGCGCCCAAGAGCAATTTTACGATGGCCGCGCCACCCGTGTAATTTATTATCACCTCGTCATCCGGCTTAATTTGCTTTATCACTTGCCCGATGGCCTCGCTGACGGATTGAGGGCTGAAGATATCACACAATTGAAACACGACTTTCGTGCCGGTTTTCTTAGCTACCCTCTCAATGACCGCTTGGGACGATTTTTTATAGCCCGCAGACCTAGCGACATTCTTCATCTGATATTCGGAGCACAGGATGTATGTAACATCGGGTTTTTCCCTCTCGAGCGCCAATTCGATCGGTATGGGCACATCACCCAAACCTTGGATGAGGATTTTGGCCATTCAACCTCCCGCAATTAAAAATCTGTAACTTAATTTATATTCCTGCCGCAAGTAGGTTTTAGCTGGTATTTGGATGTTTGGCTATCGCGGCAAGGCCCTAAGGCTACTGAAATCATTGGGGATCGAAGTCGGCGACAGGATAAAGGTGGAGAAAGGTGATCGAACTTATGAGGGAATCCTAATGCCGAGGAGTGAGCTCGGTGACCCAAACCACGTTGTGATAAAACTACCAAATGGGTACAACTTAGGGGTTAAGATAACCAAGGAAACGAAAATCACCAAGATCGAAAAAGGGAAACTTCCAAAGCTGGGTTTGCCACCCCTCGAAATTAAACGCGACCCTGCAAAGCCGGACGTTACCATCCTTGGTACAGGGGGCACCGTTGCGTGCCGCATCGATTATAGAACGGGGGCCGTCTACCCGGCCTTTACTCCCCAGGAGATCTACAGCGCGGTGCCGGAGCTGGCGGACCTGGCGAACATTGAGGTCATGGAAGTATGCAACGTCCTCAGCGAAAACATGACCCCCCGGCTTTGGGTGAGGATAGGCAGGGCTGTGGCGAAGGAGCTGAACGCTGGCGCGGACGGTGTGGTCGTGGCGCATGGCACGGACACCATGGGTTATACCGCCGCCGCGTTAAGTTTCATGTTGAAGGGCTTGTTTAGACCGGTCGTGCTGGTGGGGTCGCAACGCTCCTCCGATCGCCCGAGCAGTGACGCGGCGCTGAACCTCATAAGCGCCGTCGCGGTGGCGGGCAAGTCGGACATCGCCGAGGTTTGCGTAGTGATGCACGGCTCCACCGATGACGATTTCTGTCTCATCCACCGCGGCACCAAGGTCAGGAAGTGCCACACTAGCCGCCGCGATACATTCCAGACGATCAACGATATCCCCATAGGCATGGTGAGAAGTGGCGAGATAACGATGTTCAGGCAGGACTATAACCACGCAAAGCCCGAGGGGAGAGTTAAGCTCGACGCTAAGTTCGAGCCCAAGGTGGCTCTCGTCAAGGTCTTCCCAAACATGAAGGGTGACATCATAGATGCGCTACTCGATGAAGGCTACAAGGGCATCGTGCTCGAGGGCACCGGCCTAGGTCACGCGCCTAGGACGCTATATAAAAGCGTAAGGAGGGCGGTAAAGCTCGGTGTACCCGTGGTGATGACGTCGCAGTGCATCTGGGGGAGGGTGGACATGAAGGTATACTCCACCGGTAGGGAACTCCTAAGCCTAGGCGTCATACCCGGCGAGGACATGCTTCCCGAGACAGCTTACGTTAAACTCATGTGGCTCCTAGGCCACGACCTCAGCCTAGAGGAGATCTCTAGCCTAATGCGGACGAACATTTCCGGCGAGATCTCGCCCACGTCGAGACCAGATGTGTTCCCGACGCCACCGGTGCTTCGAACGTTGGTCGGCGAATCGCGTCTTTAAGCCAACACGTGGGCTTGATCGCCTAGCAATCTTTATATGCAGGAGTTTTGAAATTCATCTGGTTAC
>JAWCKY010000031.1:0-12538 GCA_038851365.1 Hadarchaeales archaeon (SeqCode) | reverse complement strand
GGTTCCTTCGGGGAGACTCAACCCTTTCGAGCCGTGTCCAACTATCGCCACCTGGTTTCAAGCTCTTTTCACCCCCCTTCCGGGGTACTTTTCAGCTTTCCCTCGCGGTACTGCGTCCGCTATCGGTCTCGGGACGTATTTAGGGTTGGGAGTTGATGCCTCCCAGCTTCGGACGCCATTTCCAAGGCATCCTACTCAGGATCCCCTCCCTCGTACCCCGCGCAGTTACACCTACGGGGCTTTCACCCTCTCCGGCGCGGCGTTCCAGCCGACTTCGGCTTCCCGCGCTAGGGATTGGGGAGGGTCCTACAACCCCACATTCCCAGTGGCTTTCGCCACCGGGTTCGGTTTGCCCTCTGCCCTTTTCACTCGCCGTTACTCAGGGCATCGCGGTTGCTTTCTTTTCCTCCCGGTACTAAGATGTTTCCGTTCCCGGGGTTCCCGTTCGCTGCCGCGAACGACGGGGGTTACCCCCCGCCAGGAAGTCCCATTCGGCGATCTCGGGTTCAAGGGCCGCATGCGCCTCGCCCGAGCATTTCGCTGCTTGCCACGGCCTTCCTCGGCGCCCGAGCCGAGCTATCCCCCAGGTGGCTTAGGCGTTCGTTTCCTTTTGAACCCAGCTAGCGCTAGGGCAGACCTATGCGTGGCAATCATCTTGCAATCGCAATTTTGCCCTTCACCCATGAAGTTGGCCTTCACGGGCTGCATCGAATGTGGACCCGCCGGGACTCGAACCCGGGGCCTTCGGCTTGCAAAGCCGACGCTCTACCACTGAGCTACGGGCCCTCCGAGGGTTCGGCACCCCAAATATGGCATCGTGGAGGTGATCGAGCCGCAGGTTCCCCTACGGCTACCTTGTTACGACTTAGCCCCTCTTGCGGAACCTGGATTCGACCCGCCCAAGGCGAGCGAGCCTCATCCAGACCCCACTCGAGTGGCTTGACGGGCGGTGTGTGCAAGGAGCAGGGACTTATTCACCGCGGGATAGTGGCCCGCGATTACTAGGGATTCCACCTTCACGAGGGCGAGTTGCAGCCCTCGATCCGAACTGAGCGTAGGTTTAGGGGATTGGCTTCCCCTTACGGGGTCGCATCCCATTGTCTTGCGCATTGTAGCCCGCGTGTAGCCCGGGGGATTCGGGGCATACGGACCTACCGTCGCCCTCTCCTTCCTCTGGCTTAGCGCCAGCGGTCCCCCTAGAGTGCCCGGCCGAGCCGATGGCAACTAGGGGCGAGGGTCTCGCTCGTTGCCTGACTTGACAGGACGCCTCACGGTACGAGCTGACGACGGCCATGCACCACCTCTCAGCTAGTCCGGCAAGGTCGTCAGCCTGGCCTTCATCCAGCTGTCGCCCCCGGTGAGTTGTCCGGCGTTGAATCCAATTAAACCGCAGGCTCCACCCCTTGTGGTGCTCCCCCGCCAATTTCTTTAAGTTTCAGCCTTGCGGCCGTACTTCCCAGGCGGCGGGCTTAACGGCTTCCCTACGGCACCGAGCACCCCCGAAGGGCGCCCGACACCTGGCCCGCATCCTTTACTGCCAGGACTACCGGGGTATCTAATCCCGTTCGCTCCCCTGGCCTTCGCCCCTCACCGTCGGGTCCGTTCTAGCCGGACGCCTTCGCCACTGGTGGTCCCCCGAGGATTACAGCATTTCACCGCTACCCCCGGAGTACCTCCGGCCTCTCCCGGCCCCAAGGCCGATGGTATCCCTTGCAAGCCGAACGGTTGAGCCGTCCGATTTCACAAGGGACTCATCGGCCCGGCTACGAGCGCTTTAGGCCCAATAATCGCGACCACCACTTGGGCTGCTGGTATTACCGCGGCGGCTGGCACCAGCCTTGCCCAGCCCTTATTCCCGGAGCTTTTTACACTCCGGAAAAGCCGCCGATCGTAGACCAGCGGCACTGGGGGTTCCCCCGTCACGCTTTCGCGCATTGCGGAGTTTTCGCGCCTGCTGCACCCCGTAGGGCCTGGGGCCTTGTCTCAGTCCCCATCTCCGGGCTCCGACTCCCATCGCCCGTACCCGTCGTAGGCTTGGTGGGCCGTTACCCCACCAACTACCTGATAGGCCGCCGTCCCATCCTCGGGCGCTTTCGCTTTCGGCGAGGGGGCGTTCCAGCGCCCCTCACCTATCGGGTATTATCCTCAGTTTCCCGAGGTTATCCCCGTCCCGAGGGCAGGTTGACTACGTGTTACTGAGCCGTGCGCGGGGCCACGGCCTCGCGGCCGCGCCCTCCACTCGCATGGCTTAGCCGAACCCCAATAGCGGTGGCCTCCGGCAGAATCAACCGGAATTGGTGGCCGCAAGTCGAGAAATTAGCGGGGTGCCGAACCTATCTCGGACCCGAGCCCTCCGGTCGCCCGGCTTGTTCGGATCCACATGAGTTTATCCACACCAAGAGCTAACGATCCCTCATCGCGGGGCTTTGCCCCATGCTCCGATCGACGCCGTTCCTACACCGCGGTGTGGACCGATTTAGTTTTATGATTGGAGCTACTACTTAAGCTTTTCCCAAAAGCCCGTTTAGCGGGGCGGCGCGAAAAGCCTTGTTCGGTTAAAACAACGAACGGAGGCCGAGGAGGACCGTTTGCAAATGCGCCGCCCTATCGCCAATAAATAATCTGGAGCCTTCCTTTTTATACCTGCCGCAACAGCATCCCTTTTTAGGCAAGGAGACAATTTGATGAAGGTGGAAAGATCAAAATTGAAGGAATGGTGATCTCCCTCACGATCCTAACGCTTATGACCTTGTTCTCGTCCACTACTCAAGTTCAAGCGCAGCTGCCTGAGGGGCTCCCAGAAAATGCGGATGTTAGCATCGACATCGAGCTTAAGGCCGATGGGCGCTGTTACTTCGAGCTCCAGATCCATGCATCTCCTCCCCCCTTCGGAACGTTGCCGACGTTGAAGGGCAACCTCGAACTCGACGTATTATCATCCAGCCCAGGCTCGTTGAGGCTCTCAGCTCGCGGAGACGCGATCCTGCCCAAGGAGATGATAGATGACCAATTCCGCATGAAAATCGCGACCCTGATTGGGATGTACAGTACACAGCCGGAGATGCTAAACTCCATGCTCAAACAAATCGTCGAGAACGCTTTGAGAGGGCTGCCTGCGGGCCTCTCCGACATACAAGTCCAAGAGGTGACGGTGACGAGGCTAGAGTGGAGCGAACCCAAGATCACGGCCGGCTTGAATATGACCTTACGTGGGGGGATGTTTGAGAACGAGAGGCTACCCCGAGAATTACCGGTAAATCTCAAAGCGCAACTCAACGTCTCCGAAACATCGGCGACGCTCGCGATGAGCTTCAGCGGGAAGCGCACGAGTGGAGAGCTGAACCTCACCGTTACCCCCCAAGCGGCGAAGCTGGAGCTCAAGGGGTCGTCGGAGTTACCGAGCGAGGGCGAGAACGTGAGGTTTGAGTTGGCGCCGGCCGCAATGATAGTACCTGAGCAGGCTGAGGAGCTTCTGAACGTGCTGCGGAAGAACCGCGTAAACCTCACGTTAAAGGTCCCGGCCGATGCCAGCGTGGACCTGCCGCCCGGTTGGAGCAAGGTGAACTCGACTTACGCTTGGTCTGGCGAGGGCGCCTCGGATGCGCTAACAGCCATGCTGACGGGTGAAGCGAGGGTCAGCGTCACCTACAAGCGCCAAGCGCTGACCTACTGGCTCCCTTGGGCGGTGGCGGTGGTGGTCTTGGTCGCCATCGCGGGCGCGGTAATAACCCTCCGCAGGAGATAGCCTAGAACTAGAGGGCCGAGGCCGGGATTCGAACCCGGGTCAGGGGATCCACAGTCCCCGATGTTGACCGCTACACCACCTCGGCCGCGCTTTTAAATTTTCGTCTCCGGATATTTATCTTTGCTCACCGTTTCCGTCCGATGTCCATCGAAAATGATTAGTTTAAGCGCTCGCAACAGGTATCGGTGCTTCCGTGAGGATAAGGGCAGTAACACTGTTCCTCGGCCGCGAAGCACGAGGACATGGTGACCTGATTTCGGCCTTTGGGGAAGAGGTCGATCGCGTAGCTCGAGACATGAAGTTGGAGGTCTGGACCAAGCGCTTGGCGTTAGCTCCGTTCCCCGCCGGCGAACTCCCCAACGTCGCGGGGCTCGTCGAAGACCTCGCAAAATCGATGCTGGTAGCAGTGCCGGCGGAGATGAGGGATCGAACGGATGCGGAGACGATCGTGAAAGCGCTGGATGGAAACGACGATCTTTTCACCTCAATATGTGGAGGGTTGGACGAGTTGATGCTCTTCGCCGCCTTGCTTAGAAAAGCCTCCTCGGAGCTAGGTCCGGACGCTTGCACGAGGATCTCCTTTACGCTGGGCGGGATCAAGACGCCTTACTTTCCCTCCGCCTCCGCGCCACGCGGAGAGGTCGGAATCGCCGCCTCTATGCTTTACGCGGACGATGTCCGAAGCGCCCTGAGATCCGGCGCCAACGCGGGAGAGGTGATGAGGAGATCCTATGCGAGGGCCGACGAGCTGCTGCGAAAGGTGTCCCACGCGCTGAACGTCGAGAACTACGGCGTGGACCTTTCCCTCTCGCCCTGGATGGAGGAGAGCGTCGCGCGCCTCGTGGAGGAGATGGGCGGCGGTGAATTCGGCGGACCGGGTAGCCACTACGCGGTGTACGAGCTGAATGCGGCCATAAGCTCAGTTGCCTCCTCGCAGGAGGTTCGCGCGGTGGGCTTCAACGAGGTCATGCTCCCGTACGCGGAGGACTCTCGCCTGCTGGAACTCGGGGCGCAGGGCAAGCTGACCGCCTACTCGCTCCTCTCCTTCGCCCAAGTCTGCGTTGCTGGGCTCGACATGGTCGTGATACCATATCATGGCGAAGAAGAGCTTGAGAGGTTCCTCAAGGACGTCTACGCCGTGCTCTCGAACAAGGGACGCCCCTCCGGCATCAGGGTGGTGTTAGCTCAGGGGGAGGCCGGCGATGTCCTCGAACTCAAGCGCTTCGGCAAGGTTACGGTGATAAGGCTGAGGTAAGGATGAAAGAAAATAAAGCTCAAATAAAAATCCAGCTCGGGATTCTCGTCGTGGGGAAAGATTTGAGCTATTCTTCTTCCTCGGGCTCAAATTCCTCGAATTCCTCTTCCACTCTAATTTCCTCTTCCTCCGGCTCCTCTTCCTTAGGTTTCTTCTTCTTGGATTTCTTAGCCATGATCCCACCTTTTGGTGGATAATCCCCTGCATCCTTTCCTTAAAGGTTTTTCGATGCCTTGACTAAGCATGCCATGTCTGCTTGGCGGCACCTTCGACATTCGCCACTACTAAACACCGGCCTCTCTCAAGGCTTCCTTGAAGGTTTCTTCGCTTGGGCAAACCCCTATTATGCGTATATCTTTGTCTATAACCAATGCGGGACTTGCAGTTATGCCATATTCGTTTAGCTTTGGGTTTACCCCGCGATAGATTTCAATTTCAATTTTGCCTTTGAACTCCTCTCTGATTTTTTCTATGAGTTTAAGCAAAAGCCTTCCGCCGGAGCATGGCGGCTCAGAAGTGAAAACTTCAACTTTCACCGGCATGTTTTAAACCCCCATCTCCCTAAGCGAGGCCTCAATGGTTTGCATGCTTGGACAAACGCCCATGATCTTTATTTTTCCCTCGTTAAAGACTATGGCTGGAACCACCGTCAAGCCGTATTTGCCGAACTCGTCGCACGGCCCAATATGCTTTATTACATCCACCCTTTCACCGTATTTTACCTTAATTAAATCTGCATATTCTAAAAGTTTTATGCAACCCGCACATGGCGGTTCAGCTGTAAAAACCTCAACCTTCACAACCATTTTAACATTCCACCTTTAACCTGTTCAAAATAAACTTAAATATTTGCTGCCGTTTTCTTCTTAAGCAGGTGCGAGTGTGAAAGAAGTTAAGGTGGAAGTGATAGGGACGGACCCTCCGTGTGTGCGCTGTCAAGCAGTTAAGAAAGCCGTGGAAAAAGCTGCTGGAAAGCTTAAGCAGTCGGGCATAACCGTGAAGGTGGAGAAGATTAACATAATGTCCAAGGAAATCGTTCAGAAGTATGGTGTTCTGGTTTCCCCAGCCATAGCAATAAACAACACGGTTAAAATCGTGGGGCGGGTCCCGAGCCCGGAAGAAATTGAGAAACTACTAAGGGAAGCCGCCAAATAGAAAGCAAAGGCTGATGAAACCCCAAGAGAACCCATACAGTAGTCCAATCTAGCCTTTACGTAGGTCTTCTGACTACAGCCGCACGCAGGTACGCTTGCTTGCGCTGACATCACAGCCTATCGAGCTGCACGGCTGCTCGTTATGGGTTATTCATGGTATTACGACCATTTCAGCCACGCATGAGATATGTTTCCATTGGCGTTTGGTATGGCTGGATTGACCATGAGTTTGGCCAAAAGGGAACCATCCCAAATATGGGAGAAGCGATGGGACAGCAGGCTGTGAGCTTGTCCTGGAATGGTTCCAGTAAGTAAATTGGTGCGGGGGGTGGGATTCGAACCCACGAACCCCTTCGGGATCAGATCTTGAGTCTGACGCCTTTAACCAGGCTTGGCTACCCCCGCAATTATGAGGTCATAAGCTCGAGCTAATTAAGATTTTCAGCCCCTGCATATCTTGAAGTAGCTGCAGGCGCTGGGACATCGCTCCGGCATGCCGGGGTCACGTTGTCGAGCGACTATCGCCAGCTTCCTATCGCGCGCTTGAAGAAATTGAAGCCTCAGCTCATCGTCTATCTGGCGAACGCGCCTCACGATGAGGGGCACGGGGCGATCCTCTGGAAATCTAATGTAAGCTAGCATCCCGAAGTCCACCCGTCGCTCGAAGGCGCTCTCGAAGGCTAGAGCATAACCCGCGAGCGTGAGCCTGTGGTATGCTTGCTCCTTGCCGGTCTTCATCTCCATCACCATCGTGTGGACCGCCTGAAAGGCATCGATGCTGAGCTGTTTGCTGAGCCCCACCTTGGAGCCGTCGATCCTGTGCTCCATCGTCAGCGGGATCGCGTGCGCCACTAGGCTGTCGACGCCTATGTGCGGCGAGCGGGAGGAGATCGAGGTGACGGCGGCCGCGATCTGACCTGCTTCGAAGTCCCAAAGCTTGAGCATGTTTCGCTTCACCTGCTCGAGCTCGCCATCCCTAACCCTTGCCTCCTCGATCAGTCCTTGTCTCTCCACGAGCAACCCCTCAACAGCTTCGAACGCGCGGTCCGCCAGCGCCCTAGAGAGCTCGGGCCCAAACGTTAAGCCTTCGTAGATCAACCTCTTCGCCCAAGTGACCACCGCCTCCAGCGTGGCATGATAAAGCGTGCCCCTTACCATGGGTAGACTCACCGGTGCCTCGAAGCCCTCCACGTAGCGCAGGTAGATGTCGCGCGACGTGGGGCAAAACTCGCTGGCCACGGCGCTGACCGGCAGGTACCCGCCCACGGGTGGCTTCACGGGGCGTTCGCGGTAGCGCCAACCCCTGAGCTTGGGGCTGACGCGAGGGGGCGAGCTGTACCCATACGAGCGGAGCACCTCATCCAAGCTCTTGCCGAAGACCGCGTAGACCAAGTGGGCGCCCGTCCACGATTTAAGGCGGAGCGTTTAATTAAAACCGCGGGTCTGGATGGCTGGCTTCGAGGCTCGCCGGGCGTTCGAGCACATAGACAAGCTAGCGTACGAAATAGGACCTCGCCTCGCTGGCACCAGAGGCGAAGAGCTCGCGGCCGAGTACATCAAGGAGCAGCTCAAGGCTTACGGCTACAAAGTGGAGACGTTGAGATTTGAGTTCGTCGACAAGCTTGCCCGCTCAAGGGTAAAGGCATGCTGCATCCTCGCCGCCTTCTTCGCGTCGCTGTTTCTTTCCCCTAATGTATCCCTCCTAGCGCTCATCGGCGCGCTCCTCCTCTCTCGGTTCATACCCAAGGCCTTGCCGAGGCGTAGGAGCCAAAACGTGATCGCGACCTTGAATGCGGAAAATCCGAGGACGCGCATACTGGTATGCGCGCACTACGACTCGGCTAGGTGTACTAGGAGTCGGAGCCTAAACATCTTCATCTGGTTGACGTCAGCGCCCTCGCTCTGGGCCTTTGTCGCATGCTCGATCGCGCGAGCGCTGGGCATATTATCGAGCTGGTGGGTTGCTTGGACCTGCTTGGCGGCGATCTTGCTACCATCTCACGTAGGCATGCTCGTCTCTAGCTCGAGCCGACGCGTCTCCCCCGGCGCCAACGACAACGCCTCGGGCGTGGCGGTCATGCTGGAGGTCGCGAGGGTTGCAGCAGAGGATCGTCCAAGCGAGGCCGAGCCCGTGTTTGTTGCCATGGGTGCGGAGGAGGAAGGCCTACAGGGCTCCCGCGCGCTCGCCGCAACCATGCGTAACGGTGTGGTGCTCAATCTCGACTCCGTGGGTGTGGGTTCAAGGATCTACTTCGTGGAGGGCAACGGTGCCCTCAGGAGATGGAGGACCTCGCCGGAAGTCAACCGGGCCCTCATCTCTTGTGCGCATAGGCTTAGGCTGAAACTCTTCCCGATGTGGGCAGTCCTCGCATCGCACGACCATATCCCCCTCCTTCGCTCAGGCTTCAAGGCGACGACGATAAGTGTGGACAAGGCCGGGAGGAGCAAGCTCGAGCGCCTGATTTCGGAGGTAATGGGTCTGTCCAATGCCCACATACGCCGCTATGAGTACCTTCACACCGCGGACGATCTTCCCGAAAGGATTGATATCGCAAACGTTGAGAGGGTCGGGCAAATTGTGCTGGAGTTCATCAAAGCCGTCGCAACCGAGGATAAACATTTATGCCGAGAGCCTCACAACAACTAGGCCGTGGACAAATGAGACCGGCGAAGGAAAAAACAGCCAAGAGTATAGCGGAATACGTCCTATCGGCGATGGTGGCGTTCGTCGTGGTCACCTGGATCGCCTATTATGTGACCGGCGCTGGCGCCCCCCCATCTCTCGAGGTATCCCTCGTCTCGCGCGACAGGTCCGTCTTTCTGCAGGTAGTAAAAGGGGACATCCCGAAAGGGGATTGGGAATACCTACTTTTCGACGAGCGCGTAAACCCGCCGATAATATGGACGCCGGGGCCAGCCGATATCGAGGAGGGCGTGGAGATATTGCTCGGATCGGGGTTGAGACCCGCGACCTATCGCGTGCAGATCAGACATGCGCCAACCCTTCGGATGATCCTAGATGGAAAGGTAACGGTCTATTGAGCCCTTGAGCTTTACTCTTCTCTCCTGTAGGGCTTGAGCAAAGCAGCGGGATACGTTGCCCTCCTAGCCACCGCGACCAGAACTATTATGGTGAATATGTATGGCAACATCTGGAGGATCCTATACGGAAATGCTACCCCCACGGCTTGCAGGGACGTCTGGAGTGCATCTATTCCCCCAAAGAGCAATGCTCCGAGGAGGATTCTGTACGGCATCCAATTGCCGAAGACGACCAACGCAATGCACACCCATCCACGACCTGCGGTCATCAGCGGCAAAAACATGCTGCTCTGGGCTATGGAAAACCAAGCCCCACCTATCGCGGATAGAGCCCCTGCAATTATCAGGCAAATATAGCGGATGCGGAAGACATTTATGCCAGCGGTGTCGGCTGCCTTGGGGTTCTGCCCGACGGCAGTTATCTGTAGCCCAAACGTGGTTTTATCAAAGATGAACGCTGCTGCGGGAACGAGCAACAATGCGATGTAAACCAAGACATACTGCTGAAACAAGATCGGTCCTAGGACTGGGATATCGCCGAGCAGGGGGATGTATACCGGACGGAAGGGGGTCACCGTCGGAGGGACTCCACCGAGCTCGCCCACGAAAATTCTGTACAAATAGAAGCTCAGCCCCATACCCAAGAAAAATACGCCTAAGCCCGAGACGTGCTGCTGGGCCCCTATCGTGACCGTCAAGAAGGCCATGAGTAAACCCAGCAGAATTCCGATCAGAGCCGCTGCTCCCACGCCCAGCCATAGGCTACCGGTGTAGAAGGTCATAGTGAAGGCCACGCTGGCGCCCATCAGCATCATTCCCTCGATGCCCAGGTTGAGGACCCCGGAGCGCTCGGCGAAGGCCTCACCTATGGTTCCGAAAAGGAGCGGCACGGCCATCCGAAGCGTGGCCGCCAAAAAGCTGATGATGAAAGTCGCGGTGATTACTTCCCCGATCATTCCCTCACCCTCCTCACCCTATAGTTGATCATGAAGATGCCGATCAATAGACAAATCATTATCACGCCTTGCATTACCCTCCAGAACGGCGAGTACACCCCGGTCGCCCGGTACATCGCCTGTGAGCCGTTTATCATTATCGCCATGAAAAATGCCGCGAGCATCACGCCGATGGGGTGCAACCCACCCAACATAGCTATGAAAACGCCCGCGTAGCCGTAGCCCCACGAGAGTTCCCCAACCGCGCCCATCGCTATGCCCTTGAGGTGAAAGTGTGTACCGCAGAGCTCGTTTACTCCGGCTACGCCGGCTATCCCGCCGCTTAGGACCGCGGCGGTTATGAGTACCCTACTAACATCTATCCCGGCGAAGCCCGCCGCCTTCGGATTCGCACCCACGGCCTTGAGCTGATAGCCCCAAACGCTCCTTTGTATTATCGCGAAGAAAAGTAGGGAGATCATGATAGCAATTATGAAGCCGATATGAATCCGATAACCCGGTATTAGGGTGGGAAACCTAGCAGCGGAGGCGATCGCCGGAGATTCCGGCCACAAGGAGTAAGGATCCCTCCATGGGCCTTCCACCAAGGCCCCAACCAAGTACAGCATTATCCAGTTGCCTAAGAGCGTGGTCACCACATCATCGACACCGAACTTCGCCCTCAATATCGCCGGGATGACCGCCCATGCCGCGCCTGCGAGGAATCCAGCGATCACCACCAGCGGTATCAGTACCCAAGGCGAAAGACCAACGAAGGTGAACCCAAAGTACGCCGCGAGTGTGGCACCAGCAAGCATTTGGCCCTCCGCACCGATGTTCCAGAACTTGCAGGTGAATGCAACTGCCACCGCCGTGCCAGTGAGCAAGAGGGGAGTAAATCTCCACAATGTTTCAGTCACGGCGAGCTTTCCGCCCAACGCCCCCGCGAACAAATGATAATAGGCGACGGCTGGGTTGACCCCCGCTGAAAGTATGAGGATGGCCCCGATCGCTAGGGAAAGCAACACCGATAAGACATACCACATAACCCTCGTCAAAAGTGGCGGGGGTGGTCTCTTTTCCACCCTAATCCTGAGCTTTGGGAATCCGATCTTCCCCTTGAGCCTAGATGACATCTATTTCCGCCCCTCGATTTTGCTCAGCGGCGTCCCCGCCATCATCAGTCCCAGCTCCTCTATCTTCGCCTTTGCGGCCGGAACGATGCCCATGATTTTTCCTTCGTAGATAACTGCAATCCTATCGCTCAACATCAAGATCTCCCCCAGGTCCTCGGAGATCAGTAAGATGGCCGCGCCCTTCCTTTTCTGTTCGAGTAACTTCCTGCGGATGTACTCAGTCGCTCCCACGTCCAACCCGCGCGTCGGCTGGGATGCTATCAAAATCTTCGGATTTTGAGCGAGCACGCGGGCCAATATCAGCTTCTGGAGGTTTCCGCCTGAGAGGGTCTTGGTAAGGGCATCTCGGCTAGGGGTCACTATCTTGTATTCGGATATCAATTTCTCCGCATAGCTATTGATCTTGGGATGATCGAGGAAGATACCCGCTGGGAAGAATAAGAACTTGTTAGAAAATTTCTCGTGGACTTCTGAGATCAAATTTTCAGCTACGGTGAGATCCGTAATCAATCCCATTTGGAGCCTATCCTCAGGGATGCGACCGACGCCTAAATCGATTATTTCCTTGGGCGAGCGGTTGGTCACATCTCGCCCAAAGATCAATACCCTACCGGAGGTCGCCTTGCGGATGCCCGCGATCACCTCCGCCAGCTCCCTCTGTCCGTTGCCTGAGACTCCCGCCATCCCTAGGATCTCCCCCTCGTGCACGGAGAAGGAAACGCCCTTGAGCGCCGGCAGACCTCGGTCGCTCAAAGCGTGAAGGTTCTCGACCTCCAAGGCCGGCCTACCGATTTTGGCCTTCGCTTTTTTGAGCCTGAAAACGACCTCCCGTCCGACCATCAGCTTGGCCAATTCCCTCTTGTTTGTGGCATCAGTTTTCTTCGTCGCCACAACCTTTCCCTGCCTGAGCACCGTCACTCTATCACTTATCTCCATGACCTCGTCGAGCTTATGGCTAATGAAAACTATAGCGCACCCATCCTTGGCGAGGGACCTGAGGGTCTTGAAAAGGTCCTTCGTCTCCTGTGGGGTGAGGACGGCGGTTGGTTCGTCCAAGATCAGGATCTCAGCGCCCCTGAACAGAGCTTTAAGGATCTCAACTCTTTGCTGCTCCCCGACGGAAAGCTGCCATATCTGCGCGCGAGGGTCTACCTTGATCCCGTATTTCTGCGAGATCTCAGCGACCTTCTTCTCGGCCTCTTCCAAGTTGAGTATTCCCTTGGGAAACTTCATCCCGAGGACGATGTTCTGGGTCACCGTGAATGGAGGGA
>JAWCKY010000030.1:0-10845 GCA_038851365.1 Hadarchaeales archaeon (SeqCode) | reverse complement strand
TGGAGCTCTCTACCTGCGAGAGGGCACAGCAGTGGAGCCGGTATCGCACGGCTACATCTCCCTCTTCCCCTTGAGGCCGGGCACCGAGAACATCCCCGCGATCGTCGGCTTTGCCAAGGCGGCTGAGCTGGCCTTCGATGGCTTTGAAAAGCATGTCGAACACATGAGAAAATTGAGGGACAGGCTGATGGAGGGCATCGAGGAGAAGATCCCGTACGTGGTTTTGCATGGGCCGAGAGGGGAAAAGAGGAGCCCAGCGAACGTGAACTATTCCTTTAAGTACGTCGAGGGGGAGTCGGTGCTATTGCACCTCGACTTGAACGGCATTTTCGTAGCGACGGGCTCCGCTTGCTCGACGCGGAAGCTTGAGCCAAGCCACGTCCTCACTGCCATAGGGGTGAAGCCGGAGGTCGCGCATGGGGCCATAAGGTTCACGCTGAGCAGGTACAACACCAGCGAGGAGATAGACTACGTGCTGGAAGTGCTCCCCAAAGTGATCGAGAACTTAAGGAAGATAAGCCCGATAAAGCCGGGCCAATTTTAGGTGATGGAATGCCAGCCGAGTATACCGAAAGAAGTCTCCTGAAATACTCGCAGCAAATAATCGAGCTTTTTAGGAACCCAAAGAACGTAGGCGAGATGGAAAATCCAACGGTGACGGCCATCGAGGGGGACCCCACTTGCGGCGACATGATGCAGATGTCGTTGAAAATAGAGGGAGGTAGGATCATCGATGCAAAGTTCCTCTCATTTGGTTGCGCGGCGAATATCGCCACGGGCTCAATGGTGACGGAGATGGTGAAGGGGAAAACCCTGGACCAGGCAGAGAGGCTCTCTATAAAGGAGATCTCGGAGTCGTTGGGTGGCCTCCCCATGCTCAAGATGCACTGTGCGGTTCTAGCGTACAAAACTTTGCGGAGGGCGATACAGGAGTACAGGCAGAAGGCGGGCGGTCATGAACTTTCAAGTCAAGGGTAAAGGCATGATCGAAAAGCCCGCTCAATTGATTCTCCCGAAGTTTAGGGAGGATTGCTCCGTAAGCATGGGAATCGAGGTCAGGGATCTCTTAAAAGTCAGGAAGGAGGCCGTACTCTACGTCCAGCCGTGCGTCTCCGAAAGAGGAAAGCTGATGGCCGACGTGGAGCTTAGGAGAAAGGAGGATAAGCAGCAGCTTATAGACCCTACAGTGCTTTGCTCGATCTTGGAAATTCATAAAAGGCGGTTTGTGGAGCTGAGGTGTAGCAGGAGCTTAGGGGTGGCCAAGTTTAAGCTCAAGGGAAGGGAGATAAGCATCTTCAAGAACGGAAAGCTAAAGATACAGCGGGCCCTGGATAGAGAGGAAATATTGAGAGCGGCAAATTCCATTGCCCGCCTTATTTGGGCGGCAGTGATCTGCGATATCTGTAGGCGCCCAACCATCGACTGCGCTTCAGGCAGGTGCGAGCAGTGCATCTCGGAAGAGGGGGCCGAACGAGTATCGCTCGAGGAGATCCCCAATGCAGCGCTCATAGAAGCGGGCTACTCTAACTTAAGGAAGGCTGAGGAGCTGAGGTCGCGAGGTCGCTACCAAGAATTCGAGAGGGCCCTAAACGCCGCGAAGTACTTGGCGCTTTTCTTTACAGTTGAGGCCGCGGATAAGGAAACGGCAAGGCTAGGGCTGGCCTTGCTTGGCGAGGCCGAAAAGCTTGGATAGCGCAACCCAAATGTTTTATCTTATGATAACAACGTTATTCTGATGAAGATGAAGCCCCCCTGCGAAGAAATGTTCAAAGATGTCCTCCCGACCATAAGAGCTATCCTCGTTAAGGACCTCGTCGAGAGGCATAATCTGAATCAGGTCGAGGTCGCCAAGAGGCTAGGCATCACCCAGCCTGCAGTTAGTCAGTATCTGAGGTCCCTTAGGGGGACAAGCCGCGCTAAAGCACTCCTCAGGAGGGGCGATTTCATGAGGTCCATAAAGGAGCTGTCCGATCTCATCGCTAAGGGAGAGGTGAAAGGGAAAAAGGTAGCCGAGATGTACTGCAACCTTTGCGAGATGTTGAGGGGGAAATGATCTGTAATCTTTAACCTGACATCTTCCTTGTTGAATTGGGTATCGACCTAGATAGGACTGCTAGCGGATGTCCTTTGGTTCGAAACTCAAAAACTTTGTACCAGCCAAATGGTACCCTTAAAACAGAATAGCCATCCTCTTTCAGACTGCTTTCAAGGTCAGCTAGTACCTTGATCGCGAACGGAGGCGGCGCCAAGTCTGAAGATAGGTGGGCGAATGGGAAAAGAGCGATGTTTTTAGACCTCAATCTTTTTGCAACATCCTCGATTTCCTTTTTCGCTTCCTCAACTATACCATTCAAGCGTTCGTCGCTACCTTCAACGCAGGTGAAAGCGATGAGGGGATCGGCCATCCTCCCGGTCCTGCGGCCGTTCTCCACATCCTCGGCGAATCTCGTTCTTTCCTTTACCTCATATTCGAGGTAATCTGCGTGCATAAACAATATTTTCACGTGCTCACCTGGAGCCGGGGGCAGGAATTGAACCTGCGTAGGCGGGTCTGCAGCCCGCTGCCCAAGCCACTAGGCCACCCCGGCACCGGTTGATATAAATATAACAATGTTATATAAAGTTTGTGGTGACAAAGACGATGAAAAGGAGGATAGTACTCGAAATAGATGGTATGGACTGCGCTCATTGTGCTGCATTCATCGAGAGGTCCATCTCAAAGCTCGAGGGTATCATAGACGTCAGCGTGAATTTCGCGACCGAGAGGGCGATCGTGGAGTACGATTCTAAGAAGATAACTCAGAGGGAGATCGAACTTGCCATTGAGAAAGCCGGCTATGGGGTTAGAGGGAGAAAGCCTCCCGAGACAAAGTGGATCAAGGGCCGCGTTCTCCTTATCGCCCTCGGTTTGGCTCTGACTGTGTCCATCGTCGTGATAGAACTATTCCTCGTTTTCCCGGAAAAGAGGTTCTTGCTTTTCACGCTGACGACGCCAGTTCAGTTCGTCGTCGGATGGCGCTTTTATAGGGGCGCCTACAACTCGCTAAAAAGCGGGTTCGCAAATATCGACGTCCTTGTGGCCTTGAGCACCTCTGCGGCGTACTTTTATAGCTTGGCCTCCACCTTCTTCGTCCCAGGGCCTACTTTCTACGAAGTCTCGGCTACCATCATCACCACAATATCGATTGGAATGCTTTTGGAAGATATCGCCAGGGGAAGAACGGGCGAGGCTATCAAAAGGTTGATCAAGCTACAGCCTAAAGTCGCGACCGTTCTCAAGAGGGGAAAAGAGATCAGAGTCTCCATAGACCACCTTCGAGTTGGCGATGTGGTGTTCGTGAAGCCAGGGGAGAGGATACCCGTCGACGGCGTGGTAGTGGCCGGCTTCTCTTCTGTTGATGAATCAATGGTGACCGGTGAATCGCTCCCCGCGGAGAAGAAAAGCGGCGACGAAGTCATAGGGGGTAGCATCAACAAGACAGGAGCGTTGAGGATAAGGGCAACGAGGGTAGGTAAGAATACCACGCTATCTCAGATGATTAGACTGGTTGAACAAGCCCAAGCGTCGAAGGCCCGCATTCAGAGGATCGCCGATGTCGTCGTAAACTACTTCGTTCCAGCTGTTCTCATTGTGGCGATTGCGGGCTTCGTGATTTGGTACTTCGTACTTCATTTCACATTCCTCTTCGCCTTGACGGTTTTCGTCTCGACCCTTGTGGTGGCCTGTCCGTGCGCCTTGGGCATAGCGACTCCCACGGCGATCATGGTTGGCTTGGGCAAGGGTGCCGAGCATGGAATATTGATAAAGAAAGGTGCGGCGCTTGAACGGGCACAGGCGATAACCACGATAGTATTCGACAAAACCCGCACGCTGACGATCGGAGAGCCTAAGGTAACCGATGTAATCGCGCTCGGTGGGGCGGAAAGAAAAAAGGTTCTGCTATATGCCGCAATTGCCGAGAAGGGCTCGGAGCACCCCCTTGCGAGCGCTGTGGTCGCCAGTGCGATGAAGGAGGTGAAAAACATCCCCGACGCCGATCGACTTGAGACGATCCCCGGAGAGGGCGTGAGGGCAAGGTACAAGGACATCGAGATCCTGCTCGGAAACGAAAAGCTGATGTCCGCCGACGGGATCGACGTCTCAAGCCTTCGCTGGCAAATCGAGAAACTGGAGGGCGAAGGAAAGACTGCGGTGATTTTGGCGGCTAACGGGCGAGCCATCGGCATAATCGCCGTTTCCGATGTTCTCAGGGAGAACTCCAAGAGGGCGGTGGATGAGCTCCGGAAGGCTGGGTTGGAGGTGATGATGCTCACCGGCGATAACAAAAGGACAGCGGAGGCCATCGCAAAGAAGGTCGGGATTGACTACGTCTTAGCTGAGGTCCTGCCGCGAGACAAGGTTGAGGAAGTGAGGAAGCTACAGGAGAAGGGGAAAATAGTCGGGATGGTTGGGGACGGGATAAACGATGCTCCAGCCTTGAGCCAGGCCGACGTCGGAATAGCGATAGGCGCCGGGACGGATATCGCCTTGGAAGCAGGCGATGTTGTGTTGGTCAAGGATAACTTGATCGACGTCGCTTGCTTCATAAAATTGAGCAAAAAGACGATGGGCAAGATCAAACAGAACCTGTTCTTCGCGTTTTTCTACAACATCCTGGCGATACCTGTAGCCGCCGGGGCGCTCTACCCCGTTTTTCGCACGATTTTGATCCCGCCCACGGTAGCGGCGATCGCGATGGTGTTGAGCGATATCATCGTGGTGGGGAATTCGTTGACGCTGAAGAGGTTTAAGTTCGAACATTGAAGGGAATAGTTTCTTAACGGCGCTAGCGATAGAGCCAATCGGATGCCATGGTCGAGACCATCCTCGTGCGCTACGGCGAAGTGGCGCTCAAGAGCGAGCGCGTGCGCAGGAGGTTCGAGCAACGCTTGGTCGAGAACATCAAGGCGGCGCTGAAGGGCATCGATCACGAGCTCAAGGGAGAGCGCGGTAGGATATTCGTCGAGACACCCTCAGCGGCCGCGGCTATCGAGCGCTTGGTCAGGGTACCGGGCGTGGTCTCCGTCAGCCCCGCCGTCAAAACGCGCGCCACGCTTGAGGAGGTGACCTCGACCGCCGTGGACGTCGCTAAGAGGGTCTTGAAGCCAGGCATGAGCTTCGCGGTCCGCACCCGCAGGGCAGGGGAGCACGAGTTTAGGAGCGGGGACGTCAATGCGGCGGTCGGCTCAGCCATCTTGAAGGCGATCCCCGGCGTTAGGGTCGACCTCTCCGCCCCCGACGAGGAGATCTCGATAGAGGTCCGGGAGAAAAGCGCGTACGTCTTCACGGAGGTGCTTCAGGGCCCCGGCGGCCTGCCCTTGGGCACGCAGGGCACGGTCGTCGCGTTGCTCTCGGGAGGCATCGACAGCCCGGTCGCCGCTTGGCTGATGATGAAGCGGGGCTGTAGGGTGATCCTAGTCCACCTCGACGCTAGGCCATACTCCGACGCCGGGGCGCGAGCGATGGCCGCGGCTAGGGCGCTGAGCGATTGGGCGGCGGGCGGAGGGATGGCGATGTACGTCGTCCCTTACGGCGAGGTGTTGCGGGCGATCGTCGAGCGGGCGCCCAGGCGACTGACTTGCTTGCTCTGCAAGCGGGGCATGTATAGGATCGCGGGGATGGTCGCCGCTCAGGAGGGGGCGCTCGGCATCGTCACAGGGGAGGTGCTTGGGCAGGTAGCCTCCCAGACGCTGGCGAACCTCCGCGTGCTGGACGCTGCTATCGACCTGCCGGTCTTCCGTCCGTTGCTCGGCTTGGACAAGGTGGAGGTCGAAAGGATCGCGAGGAGATTGGGCACCTACGAGGTTTCCGCCAAGCAGGCGATGCCCTGCGCGGCAGCGCCGAAGCGCCCGGAGACCCGCGCGGATTTGGGTCGGGTCCTGGAGGCGGAGCGAAAGCTGGACCTCGAGCCCCTGCTGAAGGAAGCCCTCGGGAGGGCCGAGAGGATTTCCTTTTGAGCTACGCCCATAAGGAGGGTTGAACTGGAGGTGCGATCTCATGGATTTGGTCGTCAGGCAGACCCCCCAGCTCTCGGGCGAGCTCGAGCCCCCTCCCTCGAAGTTGTACACCCAGCTCGCCGCGGCGCTCGCGCTGCTTGCCGAGGGCAAGAGCACCATCGGGCACCCCCTCCGCGTGAAGGACACGTCGGCGCTGCTCCAGGCGGTGGAGCTGATGGGGGCGACGGTCAAGCGATCGCAGGAGAGGTGGTCGATCTGGGGGGTGGGCGGCTCGCCTAGGCCCTCGAGCAACGTGGTCGACGCCAGGAACTCCGCGACCGCGCTCGCCCTTATGACGTCGGTGGCCGCGCTCGTGCCCAGGATCACCGTGCTCACGGGCGACGCGCAGCTCAGGGCGCGCCCCATGGAGGGACTGCTGAGGGCCCTCGGGCGCTTGGGCGTGAGCGCCTGTTCGACCAAGCCTGATGGTAGCCCGCCCTTGGTGGTCTTCGGTGGGGAGCTAAAGGGGGGCAAGGCGGTGCTGGGCAAAGGGACGAGCACCAGCCACCTGCCCGCGCTGCTCCTGCCCTGCCCCTACGCCAGGAAGAGGGTGGAGCTGACGTTCACCCGCACGCCGGGCTCGCCGCAGCTGGAGCTCGCGAGGGAGCTCATGGCCACCGCCGGCGTCGAGGTCAGCGCGACGGGCCGCAAGCTCTTGGTCCCGAACTCACCCTACCGCGCGTTCGACGTAGAGGTGCCGCGGGAGCTCTCGGCGGCCGCGCCCTTCGTAGCTGCTGCGGTCTTGACGGAGTCCGAGGTCAGGCTCCCCCGCGCCGCGCCGACCGGCGGGAGGGATGCCGTATTCTTCGAGGCGCTGGCCAAGCTCGGCGCGAGGGTGCGCAAAACCAGGGGCGCCGTGGTCGTCCACGGACCCCAGAGGCTGAAGGGGGCGAGGGTGGACCTCTCAGCCGCGCCCGAGCTCCTACCCATCCTAGCGGTGCTCGCCTGCGCGGCGAGGGGCAAGACGTACCTCTACGGCGCTGGGGAGGCGAGGTTCATGAAGTCCGATCGCATCTCCTCGACGGCGCGAGAGCTCAAGCGCTTGGGCGCGAAGGTGGTGGAACGGCGCGACGGCCTGCTCGTCGCGGGGCCGGCGAGGCTTAAGGGGCGCGAGGTGGACGGGCACGACGACTACGCCATCACCTCCGCGCTGGTCGTCGCTGGCCTGGTGGCGGAGGGGGAGACCAGGGTCAAGGGCGGAGCGGAGGCGCTGCAGACCTCCTACTCGCGCTTCGTCTCCACGCTTCAGGGGCTCGGCGCCGACGTAAGCTACGCCTCCTAGCTCGGCATTTTGTCAAAATTTTGCCAAATTTGGCGGCAAATCGACAAAATTAAATAGCCCCTTTCCCATAGGAAAAATGGGAAGCCCCTAGGAGGCAAAGGGTGAGGGCCGAGGTACTTGTAGCTTTATTGCTCGCTTCCTTAGCTGTTTCCCTGCTCCCCCAGACCTTAGGCTCGCAGCCCTTGCAGACGATCTCGCTTCCGCCGACCGACGATGCCGAGGTGTGCGAGATTTCTCCGGACGGCAACTACGGCGCGGGCGCCATCGTTTGGGTCAGGAGTTCCCCCGGCAGAAATCATCGAGTTTTCCTCAGGTTCGACCTGTCACCTCTCCCTCCAAACGCGGTCATCGTCGAGGCTAGGCTCCACCTCTACTGCGAAGTGGCGGTGGATGCCGACCTGCTGGTGCAAGCCCGAGCGGTGCGCGAAGACTCCTGGAGCGAGCTGACGATAACCTGGAGCAACCAGCCGCCTCACGAGGAAGTGCTCGATGCCGTCAGGATAGCTAAATGCCATAGCCGAAGGTGGTACTCCTGGGACGTCACCGACTTCGTCCGCGAGGAGTTCTCGGGCGACGGCATCGTTAGCCTCTGCCTTAGAGCTGCGGAGGAGGACGTCGGGGGGAGCGATGGGTTCAGGTCCAAGGAGCACAGCGTCACCTCCACCAGGCCTTACCTTGAGGTGAAGTATCTCCTGCCGACGTACGCGGTGGCGGTCTCCATCTCACCCAGCTCTCAAGAAGCGCCGCCGGGCTCGGTCTTGAGCTATGCCGTCGTGATTTCTAATTTGGGCAGCGTCGAGGACACCTACGCCCTGGCGGTCAGCGACAACGCTGGCTGGGTTTTGGCGCTTTCCGAGAACTCCCTCACGTTGCCCGCCGGTGGGGCGGCGACCGTTGCGCTAAGCGTTTGGGTCCCAGACGACGCCGCGGGTGGCGAGGAGGACAACGTGACGGTCATCGTCACCGGCACCGGCGTCTCGAGCTCGGCCAGCTGCATAGCCCGGGCGGCGGTCGTCAGAGCCGTCGGGGTCTCGATCTCGCCGAGCGAGGCAAGCGGCGCCCCAGGGGAGACCCTGAGCTTCGAGGTGGTCGTCAAGAACCTCGGCAACGTCGACGATGCCTACGCGCTCGAGGCGACGGACGCGCTGGGCTGGACCCTGAGCCTCGACGACGGGGCGTTGGTCATCCCACGGGGCGAGAATCGAGCGGCGACGTTGCGGGTCAACATACCCGACAACTTGGCCACGAGCGCCGCCGACGACATCGAGGTCAAGGCCACCTCGCTGGAGAACGCCGAGGTGAGCTCGAGCGCGACCTGCGTGGTGCATGCGATCGTCGTGCGCGGCGTGAGCGTGGAGATCTCGCCCGAATACCAAAGTGGCTTGCCGGGTCAGGTCCTGAACTATGAGGTGACCGTCAAGAACTCGGGCAACATCTCGGACACCTACGCCTTGAGCGCGAGCGATGACGCGGGCTGGCCGCTCGTCCTTTCCCCAGCGACGCTAACGCTGGCCGCCGGGGAGTCGGGCACCGCGGCGCTGAGCATCGTCGTGCCCGAAAACTGGCTCGGCTGCACCAGGGACAACGTGACCGTCAGGGCCGTCGGCACAGGCGTGGAGAACTCCGCCACCTGCGTAGCGCACTTGGCGGCGTTGCGAGGGGTTGAGGTATCCGTCTCGCCGCGCTACCAAAGCGGCCTGCCTGGCGGGGTGCTCACGTATACCGTCGTCGTCAAAAACTTGGGCAACGTGTTGGAGAACTTCGTCCTCTCGGCGAGCGATAACGAGGGCTGGAGCCTAACGATATATCCCACGTGGCTCGTCCTATGGCCCGAGGAAAGCGGGGTGGCTACGCTGGATGTCGCGCTGCCAGGGCTCGTCGTCGGCTATGTGGAGGACAACATAACCGTCGAGGCCACCTCGCTCGAGGACCCGACGGTGAGGGCGAGCGATTCTTGCACGGCGCACCCGTTGCTACGACGGGTGGAGGTCTACATTTCACCGGAAAGTCAAGACGGCCAGCCGGGGGAGGTGCTGAGCTACGTCGTCGCCGTCAAGAATGCGGGTGAACTCGAGGACAACATCTCGCTGGAGGTCGAGGATGAGCTGGGTTGGCACCTCGCGCTTGACGACGCTTGGCTCGTCATCCCTCCCAGCGAAAGCAGGACGACGACGTTGAGGGTCACCATCCCGATCGACGCCGCGGGCGGCGCTGGGGATCGCGTGACCGTCGCTGCGGCTCCCGTTGGCTACCCCGCCGGCGGGGGCAGCGCCGCATGCATAGCGCGCGCGAGGGTTATATATGGCGTCGAGGTATCCGTCTCGCCAAGCTACCAGAGCGGGTCGCCGGGGTCGGTTCTAGCGTATGGCGTAAGCGTCACCAACAAGGGCAACGTCGCTGACAACTTCTCGCTCGAAGCCAGCGACGAGCTGGGATGGGGGCTCGAGCTCACGCCCACGACGCTAGAGGTGCCGGCCGGCGAGAGCAGGCAGGCCACGCTTCTCGTCGTCGTGCCCATCGATGCGCCAGGTTGCAGCGAGGACCACATAGCTGTCAGGGCGATCGGCACGGGAGCCGAAAACTCGGCCACCTGCGTAGCGCACGCGGCGATCGCTGGAGGGGTGGACGTCTTGATCTCGCCGGGCTACCAGAGCGGCCTTGCGGGGGCGACCCTCGGTTACATCGTCACCGTCAAGAACACGGGCAACGTCGCGGACAACTTCTCGCTCGAAGCCAGCGACGAGCTAGGCTGGCAACTCGAGTTGGAGAACACCCTGCTTTCAATACCCCCAGCTGGTCAGGCGGTCATCCAACTCATGGTGGGCATACCCGAGGGCGCGGTTCCATGCACGCGCAACGAGGTGACGATCACGGCCCGCGGTACTTGGGCCGAGAACTCCGCCGCCTGCATCGCAAGCGTGAGTCCCACCCCTCCGAGGCTGCTCGAGCCTCCCGATGGCTTCCTGAGCAGGGAGCGCAGGCCAACCTTCGGGTGGGAGAACTCCTACGCCGCGGACAATTACGAGCTTTGGGTCGACGACGAGCCGAGCTTCTCCTCCCCGCTCATCCTCGAGAACGTCGGCGAGAACTCCTTTTCGCCGGCCTTCGAGTTGCCGGACGGCAGCTACTGGTGGCGCGTCAGAGCTTACGGGTGCGGCGAGGTCAGCGAGTTCTCGGACGTTTGGACCTTCGTCATCGACGCTACGCCTCCTAGCTCGAGCGTCGACGCGATAGCTCCGTACTGGCAAAACTCGTCGCCCCTGGTGATCACCGCTACCGCCGGCGACGCCACGAGCGGCGTGGCGGAGGTGAAGCTCTACTACCGCCACTCGCTCGACAACTCCAGCTGGGGCGATTGGGCTTTGTTCGCCAGTGACGACGAGCCTCCTTGGTCCTGGGACTTCGACTTCCCCGGCGGCGAAGGCTACTACGAGTTCTACACCGTCGCCCTCGACATAGCTGGCAACGAGGAGGCGCCCCCCGCGGTCGCTGACGCTAGATGCGGCTTGGACGCCGCCCCGCCCAGC